>JAADGX010000227.1 GCA_013152135.1 Chlorobiota bacterium | reverse complement strand
CGTATTCATACCTTCGTCGTACACGAGGTAGAGGTCGTTACCTTCCTCGGGATTATACCGGAACCTGAGGTTGGCGATGACCGCATTGCGCACGCTGTTGTACTGGATGAATGCAACGATTGAAACCTCTGTGCTGAACATCAACGTCGTGCGGATGCGCGCGATGTGCACTGTTAGCCGCTGGTTCCGGGCCGGGAACCACACACGGTAATATTGGTAGGCGCCACCGAGTTCAAGCGAGGACGATATGCTCCAATTCGGGGATACACCCAGCGACACATTCCAACCATCATAGAAGGAACCGGCGTCGAAATTCATTCCCATGTTGAAGAGATCTCCGAACGGTGTCGAGAAGCTGCTGCTGATACCATAATACCGGTATCGCCCGGTCGGAATCTCCGTATCGTCGGACAAAGCGAACGTGTCCGGTTCATCATAGAACATGCGGACGGAGACGTTCCCCGTATAGCCGACCTTCGTGGTGAAATCCCAGCCGGGCCCGATTTCATAGGATTCCGCGGATCCATCCTTGTTGCGGAGGAAAATGAACCCGGCCAGGAAAACCTGGTGCCGCAACAGGGTCGATTCTTCACTTGGAATCCAGCCATACCACACGCGGTTTCCGAAGCGGGTATAATCCTCGCGCAGTTCAAAACCCATGCCCGGGTTGTAATCCTTGCCAGCACGGGAATACCCGAGATTCAATCCCAGTCCGTCTATCGTCCGCCTCTCCCAGTTGACGCGTACACGGGCAGGATCGAGCGATACCGGATCATTCGCCTTCCCGTTCTCAAACGTCTGTGCCCATTTCGCCACGATGTAATCATCTTCGCTGAGGCGAAAAATACCGTCCAACCCGTAGGCAACGTTCGTGTTTCCGTCCATCCCCAGACGCGAAGTAACAATGCCGCCGACGTACGTGTTTTCGTTGATAATCCGGCGGCGCACACGCAGGACGCTGAAGTTTTCCGAGGCAAGTTCCTCGACCGGTGCTGTTTGCATGGAAAGGAAACCCAGATCCCATGGCCCGGCCCGGCCGACCAGGCGCGCTCCGCCATAGATTCGAACGGGTTTACCGTCTCGAATCCCGATGCGCCTGCTGTAAAACAGGGAAGTCGGTCCTCCCATATTGAAATCAAAATTGCTCGAGCGCTCCTGGAAGAACAGGCGCTTCTCCGGGAAAAACAACGAAAAGCGCGTGAGATTGACCTGCTCGTCGTCTGCTTCCACCTGGGCGAAGTCCGTGTTGACGCTGAGATCCAGCGTAAGGTTATCGGTGAGGCCGTACTTGATATCGACACCGGCTTCGCGGACGAAATTGTTCACGCGGTCATAAGCCGTTTCAGCATCGTTGAGCCCGGTCGTATGGCCGAATCCGCCCAGCAGATACGGTGCGATGTACAGCGGGTTATGTCCGCGCACACCTTCGAGCACAATCTCCCGCGCCTGTGAAGGTTTCCACGCGCTCCAGAATCCCCACTTGGGAGGAATCGCCGGGAAGACGTCGATCTCGAATTTTCTTGCAATGAACCGCCACGACGTGAAGCCCATGACAACCCGGTCGCCGCTTTCCTGGAAGCGAAGACTGGAAAACGGCACACGCATTTCCACGAACCAGCCCTCACCGTTCCGCGTCACGGCCACGTCCCAGAACGTGTTCCAGCTCGGGTTAAGAGGAAAACCTCCCTGCGCATCATTGAACACGGCGACGTCCAGCCTCAGGCCCGAGGGAGTCGTGAAAAAAGCAACGGCGTTTTCCTTGTCGTTGAACGTGTCCAGGATGAAGCCAAACCAATCGCTGTTGCCCCCCATGAAATCGCGTTTTAGCGAGGCGCTTTGAATTCCGGCCGAATCACTATCGTACATTCGTCCGGCCAGGTAGATGTACTCGTCATCGTACGCCAACAACACGACCGTCTTCTCCGAAGGCTCGAGTTCAAACGTCGGCTGTTGCATGACGAAAGGCAGCGGAACGATACCTTCCCACGCAGGCTCGTTACTCATACCATCGAGTGTCACGGGTCGAGTGAGACGTTGTAGAAGCAGTCGCTGCTGAGCGACAATGGAGGCGCAGGAAAACAGGAGACAAGCAACCAGGAAGGTGAAGCAAGATTTGAATCTCGTACAATATCCCAATAATTAATCCTCTTAAATCCCAAGTTCGGCTTACTCAGGTTCAGAAAACTAGTTCGTGCTGGTTATCAGGTTTCTTCCTTTTGAGTATACTACTTTTTCCGTGAACGATGAATGACACGGGTGGAGCGTTCTCACCCCATCCAGAATCCTTTTCGGTGCGAGATTCCGAGAACTGCTTTGCATGAAGGGCAAAAATAGATGTACCGTTTCCCAAACAGACCGATCAACCGGCGGTACCAAACCTTTCGGATTTCGGATTGACAATGCGGACACAAAGGCGTTTGGTCATTTTTCTCTTCAATATCGATCATGGAATTCTCCTTGCGTGTTTTGAAGCACCCGTGTCTATAAACCTACGATGATTCATCGTCGCAGTTGCAAGCGATAAAAACACCGGGGCGCATGATAATATTCACGGCCCATTTCAAACGAAAGTCTAAACGCGCTTTATTACGATTATGGTCATATCGTCCATCTGCGGCTCATCTCCGGCAAATGATTGAACGGTTTCAATAATCTTGTCAATCAAAACTTCCGGTCGATCATCCCTGTTTTCCTTCATCACATTAATAAGCCGTTCTTCTTCAAATTCTTCCTCGTCGGCATTCATGGCTTCGGTGATACCGTCAGAAAAGAGAACCAGAAGATCGCCGGGAGACAGGGAGACAACATCCTTGAAGTAGGAGAAATCTTCCATGAAGCCAAGCATGAGTCCTCCTGGACCAAGCCGTTGCAATTGCATGTCGCTCCTCAACAGAAGGGGTGGATCGTGCCCGGCGTTGCAGTAGGACAGTTCATGGTTTTCGGTATTCAGAAGACCGTAGAAAAGCGTGGCGAATTTATTCGAATCCGTGCTTCGATAGAGAAGCGTATTGGAACGCTGTACGCATTCGTGCGCATCGGCGTCCAGGAAGATCTGCCCGCGCAGCGTGGCCTGAAGATTCGCCATCAGCAACGCGGCCGGCATTCCCTTTCCGGAAATATCAGCCAGACAGAACCCCAGTTGATGTTCGTCCACCGGGATGAAATCAAAGTAATCTCCCCCGACTTCCATTGCGGGGATGCTCCTGCCGGCAATTTCGTACCCGGGAACTTGAGGAGGTTCTTTCGGCATGAGTTTCATCTGGATTTCATACGCAAACCGCATCTCTTCCTTCATTCGCAGTAACGCCTGCTCCTCTTCATGAAGACGGGCATTCTCAATCGCTTGAGCCGACTGTGAGGCAATGATCGATAGCAATCGTTGGTCATCAGAGCTGAACCCTTCTTCCATTCTCTTGTTGAAGACATTCAACAACCCGATCATCCGACCTTTCAACCGCAATGGGACGCTCAGCATCGAACGAATAGGAATGCGCTGTTTATCCACGCCGCTGAATCGATCATCCTTTGTGAAATCATTTATGAGCAGGGGCTTTTGATGTTTCAGCATCCATCCCGTTATCTGGTCGTCCAGCCGGTATGGTAACACATCATACCCGCTATCCACGCTACGAATCATGGTATGAAACGGTTGCGCCTCGTCACTTTCATGCAAAAGCACAACAGCCACTTGTTCAACTTTCAAATGCTTCACGCATTTCTGAACAATGACATCCACGATCCTATCCAATGAAAGGGTGGAACTCATTACGGTAGCAATCTCATTCAGAATCGTGAGTTCTTCGACAGCTCTTCGAAGACGTTGGTTTTCTTCTTCCAGCCGGAGACTTCTTTCCTTGTCGTTACCAGTATCCACTTTATACTTTTTATTATTTGTTTTATTGATCCCGATCGTTCTCGTCCCACGATGAAAAGCGTGAGGACTTCAACGACACGGCGCGCTTGTGCCGGGTGATTCGGCCAATACACAACACCTTTTCCACATTCGCCGAGTTCTCATGGAATATTGTCGCGGGCGTTGTCTCGCTGATCACGCATCGAATCTCATTTTTTCCTTCAACGCCATGAATCTCGAATCATCGTGCAGGTTATCGAATGCATCCCAGATATTGACCAAAGGCATGAGATTATCCCGCTCCTGGTAAGCCCTTTCCAGCCATTCGAACGTTTTTTCTTCTTCACCCAGGTAATTGTACAATGCTGCGATACAAAAGGATGAAACGTACCGTTCTTTCTTCTGCTCCAAGAATTCATCGAGAATCCGCGTGGCTTTATCTCTCTCACCTTGTAGGGCATAGATGCCTCCAAGAGACATTTCCGCCCAGCCCAAACCCGTCGTGAATTCAATCGCTTTCTGGTAAGTGGTCACAGCTTCGTCATACTTCTTTTGAATCCTGTAAGCGTTTCCCATGTGGAAATACGCCATACCCATGCTCGGATCTAACTCAATCGCTTTGTGAAACTGCTCCAAAGCCTCTTCATATTTGCCCGCGTAAGCATGAATAACAGCGGCACCGGCACAATATACCGGCAACAACGGATCGAGCTCCTGAGCAATCTTGTTTTCCTCGATGGCTTCATCAAATCGGCCCATCGCCGTGAGATACCAGCCGTACCAGAAGTGCGCATTTGCATAACCCGGACTGTGTTCCAGTGCTTGTTTGAATTGATGCTCCGCCTCCTTCCAGTTCCAGTCGTACCAAAAGGCGATGAGCGCCTGGACGGAATGCGCCTGGGAAAGCGTGCTATCAATGGTCACGGCCATGTCAAGCATTTCCCTGGCTTTCGAAAACGCCACATCCGCCGGGAGAATACTCAGAACGCCGATATTTGCATAGGTATCAGCAATTCCGAGATAAGCGAGCGCAAAGTGGGGGTCTTTTTCAATCGACTTCTGAAAATATTCAAGTCCCCTTTGCGTTCCTTCCTCGGTCCATTTATTGAGAAAATAGAGACCTTTTAAATACAGGCTGTATGCTTCCGGATCTTCGGTGTAACGTTTAACGACTTTCGACTTTTCTTCTCCCAGGAGCTGTATCTTCAGTTTCTCGACAATCGCCAGTGATATCTCATCCTGGATAGCAAACACATCTTTCATTTCGCGGTCGAATCGTTCCGACCACAGGTGATACCCGTCGGCAACATTGATGAGCTGAGCGGTAATCCGCAGCCGGTTATTAGCCTTGCGCACACTCCCTTCAAGCAGTGTTTCCACGTTCAATACACGACCAATTTCACGGACATCAATCTCTTTGCCCCTGAATGCAAAGGCTGATGTCCGGGCAACGACATGCAAATCCTTGATATGCGTCAGCGCGTTGATAAGTTCTTCGGCCACGCCGTCACAAAAGTACTCCTGGTCTTTCTTGGGACTCATATCGACGAAGGGCAGCACCGCGATGGAAGGCGGCGATTTCTCCTTTCGACCTCCAGCATCCGGTTTACTGGTTTCCAGTTTCTCTCTTATCAATTCCAGGTCAGTCAAAAGGTCGTCCATGCGCTGATATCGTTCATTCACATCTTTTTGCATGGCCTTTTGCACGACTTGCTCCAGTTCCGCCGGAACGTCGCTTCGTCCCGATGCGACCGGCGACACAGGCTCTTCGTTTATAATCGAATACACTATCGCTTGCTCGTATTCACCGCGAAACGGCAATTGCCCGGTCAACATCTCATAGAGCATCACACCGAACGACCAGATATCCGTACGGTGATCGACCTTCTTTCCCAGGGCCTGTTCCGGCGACATGTAGTGGATCGTGCACATCGTCGTGCCCTCCTTGGTGATCTGAGTGCGGCCGGAGAGTTTCGCCAGGCCAAAATCCATGATCTTGGCGACGCCCTTTTCGGTAATCATCACGTTGTCGCATTTCATGTCGCGGTGGACGATACCCTTCTCGTGCGCCACCTGCAAGCCTTCAGCGATTTGGATGGCGTACGCAAGGCAATTAACAATTGACAATCGACGATTATCATTGGTCAATTCTTTCAGGCTCGGTCCTTCCACGTACTCCATAACGATAAACGGCCGCCCCTCCACTTCATCGATTTCATGGATAGTGCAGATATTCGGATGATTCAGGGCAGCCGCCGCTTGTGCTTCGTGCAGGAAGCGTGTTTTTTCGGTTTCGCCGGTAAGTGCGATCGCTGGCAGGAACTTCAGCGCCACGGTACGTTTGAGTTTCGTGTCCTCGGCTTTGTACACCACCCCCATGCCGCCTGCGCCGAGATTGCCCAGAATGTTGTAATGGGAAATCGTCTTTCCAACCATTTTCGGCCCCATCCATCAAATAAACATGTTATCTATACTAACTCCAATCTCAATCTCGACGCTTTAAAAGGAACTAAAAAACCATGATATTGTCAGGCTTGTATTGCGATGTTGATACCTTTATGATGGGTGAAAGAGCAGACATCCGCAATGGTAGCTACCTACCTGAACGCCTGATCAAGGGTAAAAAACAACGGCATGGCTGACCTGAGCGAGCGTCTGCTCATCAATATGCTTCATGGTGATGAAGCATTCGCCTCTGCTCGTTGAACTCGAAAATCGCAGCAATATCGGAATGGTTGAGCGCGGCAGCCTCTGCTTCGCGGATGAAACAGACCGTTTCGGCCTAACTGGCCCCTGCAGACGCAAGTAGAAAGTTCAGTGCCACCGTGCGTTTGCGCCCGGTGTCATCGGCTTTGTGCACAACTCCCTTATTGCCCCCGCCGAGTTTTTCGAGGATTTTGTTGCAGGAGACGGCTTCGCTGAGCATTGTTTGTTACCTCAATCAGAAACTAAGACGATTTATTCCATATTTCCAAACTTTTCCGGGAGATATTCTATCGAAAGTGCGGTGGCATTCCTTGCGAAAGGAATCTTTTCAGTGACTCATGAAACGATGATACCCGGATAAATTCGCTCTCTCCGGTTACAAAAGAATTCAATGACAGGAAATAATCCCGTCAAGGA
>JAADGX010000106.1 GCA_013152135.1 Chlorobiota bacterium | reverse complement strand
TCGTAGCAGGCGCGATACATGTTGCGGATGCCGGGCCAAAGACTTGCCGAAGACGCCCTGAGTGTCGCGTTTGCCAGGATAACCGGGATTGTCCGGTTGTGGCACTCGAGGATGTGGTTGGGCCAAATATCGTAGCGGATGAATACTGCCGCGCCAGGGCGCACGACGTCGAGGAACCACCGGGCGTTTTTCCTCGAATCGAAGGGAATGTAGGTCACGATGTCGGCGGATGTATAGTGCCTGTTGTTTTCGAAGCCGGACGGCGAGAAAAAGCTGGCGATGATACGGACGTCGGGGAAGCGGCGTTTGATCTCTTCGATGATGGGCTTGGCTTGCTCGAATTCGCCCATCGATGAAGCGTGAACCCACAGGCGCGGACCGGGATCGAGATTCTTCACGTCACGGGCGAGCGTGGAAAACGCGGTATTTCGTCCGGCAATACCATTCCTGATTTTCCTGTTCACTAAGGAATACACCCTGACTGCGAGGTAAAATGCCGGCATGGCGATCGTGTTGTACACAAAACTCCACAACATGATTTGAATGTAAGAAAATTAATTGCCTTTCACATTGTACCCCTGAACCGCAAGGAATAGATGAATCGCCATATTCGGTGTCCGTGCTCGGGGTGATGGCAGGCATTTGTCTTTGCAATTTGCTCGCGGTAGGCGTATTTTGACACGATAAATATTGAAAATCACATGACAGAAGAACGACAGGATAACCCTAAAAAGACTTCACCTGAATCGGTGAACCAGAAAAAAAGCGGAAGGCGATACAATCGACCGAGCCAGCTTGATCTGTCCATCGTGATTCCTTTGCTGAACGAGAAGGAATCGCTTCCCGAGCTCGCGGAAGAAATAAAAGCGGTTTGCAGCCAGATGAACGTCCGCTGGGAAGTGTGGTTCATCGATGACGGCAGTACCGACGGCTCCTTTGATATCTTGCGAAAACTCCATCGCCAGGACGGGCGCTTCAGAGTGATACGGTTCCGGCGGAATTACGGTAAGTCGGCAGCCCTGGCAGCCGGTTTCAAACAGGCGCGGGGAAAATTCGTCGTTACCATGGACGCCGATCTCCAGGATGATCCTGAGGAGATCCCGGCCTTGCTGGACAAGCTCGAGGAAGGCTACGACCTGGTTTCGGGCTGGAAGAAAAAGCGGTACGATCCCATCACCAAGACGATCCCTTCCAAGTTCTTCAATTTCGTAACCGGTGTTTTGACCGGGATACGCATTCACGATTTCAACTGCGGTCTGAAGGCGTATCGCCGTGAGGTGGTCAAAGCGGTGAACGTGTACGGTGAACTGCACCGGTACGTCCCTGTTCTGGCGAAGATGGCCGGATTCACCGTGACGGAAAAGGTCGTTCAGCACCATCCTCGCAAGTACGGCAAGACCAAGTTCGGTCTGAGCCGTTTCCTCAAGGGATTTCTCGACCTGGTGACGGTGCTTTTCACGTCGCGTTACACACAGCGGCCTCTCCACCTGTTCGGAACGATCGGAATCGTCTTCGTTGTGCTGGGTCTCGGCATCAACGCCTACCTGACCTACGTCTGGATCATGGGATATCCTATCAGCAATCGCCCGCTGTTGTTCCTCGGTATCCTTCTCATCATGGTCGGCTTCCAGTTGATCTCGACGGGTTTGCTTGCCGAGATGATCACCAAGTCGCAGTTCAATCAGCACCACGTCAGCACCAGGGAAATCCTCAAGTAAAAGCATGAAATATTTCTCCGATTGCAAGCACTTCCGGGGCGACGTGCCCTGCCGACCGCACAAGCAGGAAGGGGTTCACTGCGCGGACTGCCCGCATTACCTTCCCATAGATCGCAACATCCTGATCATCAAGCTGGGAGCTATCGGCGATGTCATTCGCACGACACCGTTGATTCGGAAGATCCGTGAGTTGCACCCCAACGCGCGCCTGTGGTGGCTTTCGCACACGCCGGAAATCCTCCCTTCGGAAGTGGACGTGCCCATGCGTTTCGATTTACGGAGTGTCATCACCTTGCTTTCCATCAATTTCGACCTGCTCATCAACCTTGACAAGGACAGGGAAGCCTGCTCCCTGACGGACAGGATCGAGGCCAGCGTGAAGAAGGGGTTCATCCTGCGAAACGGGGTTTGCGCTCCCCTGGACGACGATGCCAAGCACAAGTTCCTCACGGGAATCTTCGACGACCTCAGCAAGGCCAACACCAGGAATTACCTGGACGAGATGTTCGAGATCGTCGGCTACGAATGGAAGGGCGAAGAGTACATGCTCGATCCGCCGGAAAAAGTCTTCGACCTGGGCCTGGCCGAGATACTGCCCGTAGTGGGACTGAACACGGGGTGTGGCGGGCGCTGGACCAGCAGGTTGTGGCCGGAGGAGTACTGGATACGCCTCGCGAAAATGCTGATCGCAAAGGGATTCCTGCCGCTGTTCCTGGGCGGAGAGCAGGAGCACGAAAAGAACATGCGCCTGGCCGCGGAGAGCGGCGGACGCTACCTCGGGCATTTTCCCCTGCCGATTTTCATCGCCGAGATGAACGCCTGCGACCTCATCGTCTCCGGTGTCACCATGGCCATGCATATCGCGATCGGTTTGCGCAAGAAACTCATCCTTTTCAACAACATTTTCAACCGGCACGAGTTCGAGCTTTTCGGTCGCGGAGAAATCATCGAACCGTCGAAACCATGCACCTGTTTTTACCAGCCCCGCTGCGTGAATCCGGATTACCACTGCATGGATTACATCGCGCCGGAGACCGTTCTCGATCGCATCGAACACTGGATCGCAGAAGCGGTGTAATGACCCCATGAACATCGTTATCATCGGAACCGCCTATCCGTTGCGAGGGGGGATTGCGCATTACGTGGGCCTCCTGTACAAGTACCTCTCCCGCCGCCACGACGTTACCGTCGTTACGTTCAAGCGGCAGTACCCGAAATTGCTGTTTCCGGGAAAGAGCCAGGAAGAGACCGGCGACCCCGGCATCCCACTGGAAAGCCACCTGTGGATTGATTCCATCAACCCGTGGACGTGGTTGACCACCGGGTTGCGCGTCCGGCGTATGAAGCCGGACCTCGTCATCTACAAGTTCTGGCTTCCGTTCTTTGCGCCCGCGTACGGCGTGATCGCGGCGATCGCGAAGTGGAGGAGGGCAACCAGGACGCTTTTCATCTGCGATAACATCATTCCGCACGAACGCCGCCCGGGCGACAGGCTCTTCACGCGATTCGCCATGAGGTTCGTGGATTTGTACCTCGTCCAGTCGCGCTCGGTCGAGAGCGATTTGCTTTCGCTGAAGCCTGGCGCCAAGTATGTTCTCCAACCGCATCCCGTCTATGAAATTTTCGGCGAGGAACTCGAACGGGAAATTGCCAGGGAGCGATTGAACGAAACGCATCCGGAACTGGACCTGTCGCCGGGAGAGAACATCGTCCTGTTTTTTGGATACGTGAGGGATTACAAGGGACTGGACGTGTTGCTCGATGCCCTTCCGTTTTTGCTTGAGCAACGCGAGGTACGTGTCTTGGTGGTGGGCGAATTCTATTCCGACGAGAAAAAATACCGGGAACAGGTGGAGCGGCTGGGGATCGGGAGCCACGTGTATTTTCATTCGTCCTATGTTCCGAACGACGAAGTGAGCCTCTTTTTCTCGGCGGCGGACGTCGTTGCGCTGCCGTATCATTCCGCCACGCAGAGCGGTATTGTTCAGATCGCCTATAATTTCAACCGGCCGGTCGTCGCCACCGACGTGGGCGGATTGGCCGAAGTTGTGATTCACGGACGGACTGGCTACATTGTTGCACCACATGACCCCAAGGCGTTTGCCCAGGCTTTGACCCGGTTCTTTACCGAAGACCGGTTTGTGGAATTCCGTAAGAACGTTCTCGAAGAAAAGAAGAAATACACGTGGGATTCAATGGTTGAAGCGATTGAATCGCTGGCGGCCGATTCTCACGACTGAACGAACATGGCAAAGAAAAAACGCAACAGGCAGCATTCATCCAAAACCGTTGTCGTGGATCCGGCGGCAAGGTTCGATCTCGATGAGTTCATTGCCAGATACATCTGGCTGCTGGTTCCCATCCTGGTAGCGGTTTACTACGTTTACAGCACGGGCTCGACGGGCTTCTACCAGGACGATGAAATCGGTCACTACCGGAACATCCGCGGGTTCTGGGGGGATCCGTTTTCCATCATGGGAAACCAGCCCAAGCCCGGTTGGAAGATCCTCCTTGTTTTACCGGGATTACTGGGATTCAAAGGCGTGCTTCTTGCTCATTGCTTGATCACCGCGCTGTCGGTGGTAGCGACGTTCCACCTCGGCCGGGCGTTGAAAATCCGGAACGCGGGCGTGGGAGCGATTCTCCTCGCGTTTCAGCCGATGTACCTCCAGCTCTCGTTCAGGGCGTACAGCGAAATCACGGCCGGTTTGTTCATCGTTCTTGCATTGCTTTTTTATGCGAAGGAAAAGTACATCCTGTCCGCGTTGCTGGCGTCCTATGTTTTTTCCATCCGCCAGGAATTCGCTCTGGTTGCCCTGGGTATGGGCGTTCTGTACTTGCTGAGAAAACAGTGGATACCGTTTCTGGTCCTGGGGTGGACTCCCGTGGTACTGGCTCTTATCGGCTGGTTGCATACCGGCAATCCGCTTTGGCTGCTGGAGGACATGCAGCGCATCGGGCTCAACGTCCAGGTTCCGCATAAACCGTTCTGGCATTACTTCGAAACGTACATCTTTATTATCGGCCCCGTCTCCCTCGTTCTTTTTCTCGTCGGGTATTTCCAGTTCCTGTATCCGCCGTCGAAGTGGAAGGAAAATCTCAAGCGGTACGGCATGCTGTACTTCACGTTTACCGTCATGTTCGCATGGGCGGTCATTTCGGCCTGGGACGCGTTGGATTTCGGCGCGAATCCCGGTCACTGGCGGTACCTGATCGCCATCTCGCCGCTTGCCGCCGTGTTTGCTTCCGTGGGATTCACCGGCATGCTGGACCCGATGCGAAAGCAATTCAACGCCCTGCTCCTTTCGGTTATCATTCTTGGCGTCCTGGTATTCCTGACGTATGACGCCAATGGTCTCGTCATGGTCGAAACGCGCGAGTACACAAAGTTCGGCGTGGCGTTCGGTGTGGGGATACTGTTTTTGCTGCGGTACGTCCGGGTGCTGCCGCCCCTGGCTTTCGCCGTGCTGCTCCTGGCGGGGTCCATCGGTTACACCTTTGCCACGGAGAAACCCCGTACGCTGGATCCAGAAGCGGCGTTGATGAAACAGGTCGCGGAATGGTACCTGCAACAGGGATTCGACGACCGGCCGCTGCTGGCGAACCACGTATTGCTTCGCTACTTCGCCGATATTGACATCAACGACAAGAGGCGTGACATGCCTCTCCAGATTGCCGTCCTGGATACGGTGCAAAAAGGCGCAATCTGTGTATGGGACAGCCACTACGGAAACAGCCAGTTCGGGGGCGACGTTCCCATGGAGTATTTCAAGGATAACCCGAAGTTCCGGTTGCTTCGGCAGTTCATCTCACCGGACCAGAGGTTCGGCGTATTGGTCCTCGAAAAAATTGAATAACCCCCGTACGCGGGTAACTAGGTTCATAAAGGGCTCAGGCTCTCCGTGTTTCTGTGACGACGCAAATTGAAAGGCATGATTGAACGATCCCGATACGTGTTTTGGGTCCTTGTGGTCACGGTGTCCATTGCGTGTTTCGCCTTGTCGTTCGTGTCGCAGCCCGTCGAGCGTTCGATCACCGATCTGAAGATGCTCATCCGCGGCAGCCAACCCCCGGATTCCTCGCTGTTCATCCTTTATCTTGACAACTTCGATATTTCCAACCTGGGCGGATATCCCGTCTCGCGGTTGCATATCGCATCGGCCGTCCATGCACTGTCGATGCTCGACGTCTCGGTGGTGGGAATCGATCTTCTCTTCGAGAAGCAAAACCTCGCCTACCCGGAATACGACCTCCTGCTTGCGGAGCAGATGACCCGGGCGGGTAACGTCATCCTCGGCATGTATTTCCAGCAGACCTCCCGCACCGGTTCCGGTGTTCCCACCGGGACCGAACCGATTTACCCGCACCGCCTGTTCAGGGAATCCGCGGCGGGAGTCGGAAGTTCGAATTTCTTCCTCGCGGGCGTCACGAGATCCATGCCCCTGTTCTTTCAAACGCAAACGGAAGGCGACGTGCGGCTGATGCCTGTTCTCGCCTTGCGGATGTTGTGGCAGAACAAGTGCAAAGAAGCGGTGGCGGAAACGGACAGCGCGGGCACGTTGGATCCCGCTATCGCCGCCGCCTGGCTTGAAACCTGCCTGGGAACGTCTTCCGATCAGCCCGTGCGGTTGAATTTCAGGGGAACGCAGCGCTCGTATATCATGATTCCCTTCGTATCGTTCATGAAATCGTACGACAGCCTGGCCCAGGGATACGAGGTGCAATTTCCCTTTCGGGCGATGCGGAACAAGGCCGCGCTCATTGGAGTGGCGGCGGAAGGCCGGAGTCCGTTCGTGAGCACGCCGTTCAGCCGGGCCTTCCCGGCGCTCGCTTTGCACGCGGTGCTGTTCGATACGTTGCTCCATGGATCACAAATCCGGGATACGCCCTGGTGGATCGTTGCGGCGATTCTCTTCCTGGCGGCTCTTGGCGGTGCGTACATAAAACCGTTCGCGCGGTTGAAAAACTTCCTGGTAGCGGTGGCGGTATTCGCGGTTTACCTCGCTGCGGTGGAAGGCGCATTTATCCTGTATTTTTGGGACCTTCCCGTTATCATGCCTTTGCTCGGGTTTGGGCTGACCGCGTTGGGGACGGTTCTCATGCGCAGCCGGGAGCGGAGCAGCTACATCGCTTCGCTGGAACAGGAACGAAAGGAACTTCACCAGGAACTCAAGAGAAGGACTCTGGAGCTGGAGAATACCCGCCGGGAAATCCTGCAATCCAGCGAAGAAATCCCGCCATCCGTCGAGGCAAGGATCCAGGAATACGAACGCGAGATCGCGCGGCTGCGGATGCGCATCAACGATGTCGTGCTTGCGGAG
>JAADGX010000129.1:1991-20725 GCA_013152135.1 Chlorobiota bacterium | reverse complement strand
AATTACAAGACACGAAAAAATCACTCCCCGGGTGACGGACCAAACAAATCATCAAGAGGATTTTTTTTCGGTGTCGGGCGTACTGCATATTTCTCGAATAACGATTTAAGCTCCTTCTTTGACAGCTCATCGAGATCCTCGTCATCCTTGTCGCGTATTCGAAACATGTCGAACATCTCTTGCTCGTCGCGTGTCATCCGGGGTATGTAATCCATGAGTTCGAGAATCATCTTGTGTTGTTCAACGTGCGTCATGCAACTATCCTCCTGAAGATTAAATGCGAATGCGGGGATCGAGGGCATCGCGCAAGCCATCACCGACCAGGTTGAAGCTTATAACGGTCAGTACAATCGCGAAACCGGGAAAGGTTGAAATCCACCAGGCAGTCGAGAGATAATCTTTCCCTCCATAGATGATATTCCCCCAGCTCGCGGTCGGTGGTTCCACGCCCAAATTCAGGAAACTCAGGGCCGCTTCCACCAGGATAATGCCACCAATACGCAAGGTAGCGTTAACAATGATGGGCGTCAGAGCATTCGGCAAAATATGTCGAAGGATGATACGCTTGTGCTTGAATCCAAGAGCCCGTGCTGCCAGCACGAACTCTTCTTCTTTCAGCGATAACACCTGGCCACGGACCAGCCGCGATATGCCCATCCAGGAAGTCAATCCCAGCACAGCGACGATGAGAAAAACCCGCGGGAACGGGAGTTGCTGAAACAGTGCGATAATGATGAGAATGAAAAAGAGATTGGGAAACGCCAGCAGAATATCGACAAAGCGCATCAGGCTCTTGTCCACGTAGCCTCCAAAATACCCTGACAGCAAACCGACCAACGTGCCGACCGTTACGGCAAGCAACACGGCAATAAGCCCCAAGGCGAGGGATATCCTCGATCCGTAAATCAATCGTGAAAAGATGTCCCGGCCATACCTATCCGTCCCCAGGAAATAAAATCGCTTCCCCTCCCAATCCGCCGGGCTTTCTCCACGCAGATCATGGATGGGAATGCGTAGAGCGCTTTTGCCCTGTGTTGCCACGACGAAATCCGCTTCGACGTGGTATTCCGTGATGAAGAGAAGATGCTCAAGACCTGATTGTACCAGGGTCGCGTTCGCTTCCTTCAGACGTCGGATAAGATCATTCACGAATCCTTCTCCCAATTCTCCGGCGCTGGAGATCACCGCCGCAACGCGCGGCTTCTTCATAACCAGGTATCGCACCGATGAAAAAGGGGGCTGAAACTTCGTCACCCGCGGATCCTGAAGCGCGTTAGGATCGTACGGAGCCACCAGAGGGCACAGCAAAGCAATACCGTACATTATCAGGATGGTCAATAGACCGAAGACCGCTATCCGCTGCATTTTGAATTCTTGCCATGCCAAAGCTACTTGCGATATTGCGTGGTCGTCTGTCGGTGTCCATCGTTGAACGGACTTCGAATATGCCCACACGGGAATCGCCACGAGCAATGCAAGAAGAAACAAGGATGCGATCCAATGCTCCACTATTTCGGCCCGAAACAACCGCATGGGTTCTTCCCCGCGGATAACCAAGAGAACAAGTGAATAGAGAAACGACTTCAATCCGCTGATGAAAAGATTAAAACGAAAGAACGCAATCAGGAGCAACCCGACATACAAGAAGAAGATGACCAGTCCGGATTTGATCTTACCGTTCCGCAGATGTCCGAATCCCGGAATCAAAGCGATACCCGTTGGGATATTGGAGGACATCAGTTTCAGCAAAGCAAAGGAATTTCTCGTCATGACGATTTATTCCAACCGTATCCGTGGATCCACGACTGCGTACAGTATATCGGCCAGGAGATTCCCAAGGACGACCATGAAGCCGGAGACGGCGGTCAGGGCGATAACGACGGGATAGTCACGCGAAAAGATAGCTTCCAGAAGCACGTTACCCATTCCCGGCCAATCGAATACTGCTTCAACCACGACAGCTCCACCCAACAGGAACGGCAACGAGAGCCCGACAATCGTGATAACCGGGATCATGGCATTTCGCATCGCATGCTTCCCTACGACCTTCCATTCGGGAAGGCCTTTTGCACGCGCCGTTCTGATGTAATCCTGCTTTATAACATCCAGCAGACTTCCTCGCATATAGCGACCGGTCGCGGCAGCAGACGCAAAACCCAGGACGAACACCGGGAGAACGAGGTGCTTTGCCAGATCGAGGATATACGCAAATGCCGGAAGTTGATCGGCGTTCGGTGAATGCATCTGTGCCGCGGGCAGCAGGTCCAAGTGGAGCGATACACCCAGGATCAGCATCAAGGCGAGCCAGAATTCCGGTATCGAATAGACAAACAGGGCTAACACGGTAGTGATATTATCGACCCACGATCCACGCGTCACCGCCGAAAGGGTGCCAATAAGCACTCCGAGTGCGATGTTCAAAAAGAGCGCCAGCGTGGTAAGAATAAGCGTGTTGGGAATCGCGTCGGCCAGGATGTCGACCACGGGCCGATGCTTGCTGAACGAGACACCAAACTCCCCCGTCGCCATGGCTTTCAGCCACTTTACATACTGCACGGGAAGGGGATCGTCAAGGCCGAAATTGCGCCGGACCCGATCCGCGATACCAGGATCAACATTGCCTTGAAGATAGAGACTTGCCGGGTCCCCCGGGGCCATGCGAATAATAAAAAACGTGATTGTCAGCAAGCCGAAAATCAACGGGATTGCCGCAATCACGCGCTTAACGATGTACAATAGCACTGAAAGCTCTCGAAAGAGATGGAATCAGTAAACGACTGAACCCTGTGGCGAACCGATCGTCCAATTCCACATTTCATTCATGGCGCCCAGAATACCAACCTTGGTATTCTGGAGGCGGTTGTTTATCCCCACGATTTCCTCGATCCAGTAGAGAAACGTAAAGGGCTGTTCCTCGTGAAGAATCGCCTGGAGTTCCTTCCAGAACGGTGCCGCCTCCAGATACGACTTCACGTTCTGTCCGTACCTGATAAGTTCATCCACTCTCGTATTCATGAAGCCGGCATGGTTCATTGGATTCCGAATATCCGACCCCCAGCGATCTGAAGGATCGATGGCCAGGCCAACGCTGAACCCCGCCAGGAAAGCGTCGTATTCCTTCCGGGCGATCTTCTCGTAAAACACGACACCTTCTACGGCCTCAATCTTGACGATGATTCCCAGCTTCTTGAGATTGTCCTGGATGATATTCGCCGCGTATGCCCGACGCGCGTTCCCCGCATTATAGCGCAGGGTAAACTCGAACTTCCGACCGTTATGATCGAGAATCCCGTCACCATCGGTGTCCGTCCACCCTGCCATCGCTAAGAGGTTTCGCGCTTTTTCCGGATTGTAGGGATACGGTTTGAGATCGAAGTTATACGCCCAGCGGAAAATAGGCGAGATGTCGCTTGTGGCGAGCTGACCGTATCCTCCGAGAAAACCATCGATGATTTCCTGTCGATTTATGCCGTAGGTCAGCGCCTGGCGCACGCGCTTGTTGCCGAACAACGGGTGCGGCTTGACAACCTTTCTCCCGCTTTCATTCCAGGCCTTGAAATCGATATTGGCCCATCCGACGTATTCATAGACACGCGGCGGCATCGTTTCGATGCGGATGGACGGATAATTCAACTGAAGGTCCTGGACGTCCTCGGGATTAATCGGCCACATCATATCGATCGTGCCTTTTTTCAACTCGGTCAGTCGCGTCACGGGTTCGGAAATGACGCGCAAGATAACACGCTGGAGTTTCGCAGGGTAAGGAAGATTACATTTCGGGTTTCGAGCCAGTATGATTTCCTGCTGGCGAATCCATTTTTCGAGCCTGAAAGGACCCGCTGACAGCGGCCGGGCATTCGCCGGATTGGAATCGAGCGTCCGCAGATCGGCGTTCTGAAAAATATGCTTTGGAATCGGGGGCAGATTCAAATGAAAAAGCTGCGTCGGATAGGTGTGATCAAAGTGGAAAATGAGCGTGCTGTCATTGATGATCTCAATGCTCTTGTCCACGTCGAATTTCCCGTTGGTCCAAATCATGTTCCGCACGTAGTTTTGGCGCGGACTGCTGACCTCCGGGTTGCCGTACAAGCCATACGAGAACTTGATATCTTCCGCCGTGACACGCACGCCATCCTCCCAATACACATCACCGCGAAGATCGAGCCGAATATCCTTCTGCCCGTTGAGGAATTCCCATGATTTCACCAGCATGGGGCCGTACACCAACCGGCCCTCGCCGGTTGCGAATTTAACGTCGAACATCTGGGGGAAAATCGCATCGTTGACTTGTGAAGCTATCAACTCTGCGGACACAACAGGGTTAAAGTTATCGACATCGCCCATGATTGCTACAACGGCCGTTCCCGGCCGGGGGTCTTCACTTTTCGAACCGGACTTCTTACCACAAGATGACAGCAGAAGAGAAAAGAGAAGTAGAAGGGTTGAGTACCGGGTAAACATGAGACCTCCGTGGAAAGATTGTCGAATCGGCGGTGTACTGTGAAAGCGTCCTACCAGTAAAATTGAATTGCTTCTATAGTACCTGCAAAAATGAACGGAAAGTTTTAGAAAAAGTCAACCATTCCCGTCGATTTCGTAAGCGAGCGCAGGCTACTCAAAATCGTGTTCAAACCACCCTATGGCGCGATCGGTATCTTCCAAGGACTCGTTGCGCTTTATCGCCTCCTCCAGGCGGCTCGCCATGGCCTTCGAAGCGTCATAGCCGTAATGCTTCAGCAAGTAGTTCAAGGCAATCGTTTCCGAAATGACGGTAACATTTTTACCCGGAAAAATCGGAAGGACGAACGGTATTTCCCCTCCCATGATATCGCGTGTATCCTCTTCCTCCAAGCCGACACGCGTATAATCCTCGTTGCTGTGCCAGTCTTCGAGATGTACGATCACTTCCACGCGCTTTTGAAATCGAATGGATCGAACTCCGAACATACTGCGTACGTCCAGCATCCCCAGCCCCCGAATTTCCATGCTGTGCTGAATTAGTTTCGTCCCCGATCCCATGAGGATACCTTCCCCCTTGCGAACGACGATAACCACGTCGTCCGCCACCAGCCGATGCCCCCGCTCCACGAGGTCCAAGGCGATTTCACTCTTGCCGATTCCGGACCGGCCGGTGAATAGCAGACCGATGCCGTACACGTCAACGAACGCGCCGTGAATCGTCGTTTGAGGACTAAAGATGTCGTCGAGGTAATCGACGATAAAATACGTCGCTTTCGTTGTCTCAAACGGCGTTTGGAAAACCTGGACGTTTTTCCGGGTGGCAAGTTCTATCAGCGCCGGATCACATTTATTGCCGCTGGTTATAATGAAACAAGGAATCTCGAACGCCAATATGCGGGAAAAGGTGGCCTTGCGCTCCTCCAACGACAGTTCGGAGAGATACCGGATTTCGGTGTTTCCCATGACCTGGATACGGTCGTAACGGAACAGTTTTACAAATCCCGCCAAAGCCAGACCGGGACGGTGGAGGTTCTTGTCCGTGATCAGGCGCTTGAACCCGACTTCGCCGTTTACACATTCCAGTTTCAGGCGATCCTTGTTTGCCTTAAAAAAAGCCCCGACAGTAATATGATCTTTCTGACTGATCTTAAGGTTTTCCCAGTATTCCTTGCTGATGACGCACCTCCATTTCACATGGTGAAAAAACAGGATGACCGGTTCCGTCCCGAAGAACTGGAACCGGTCACCAGACGCACGATCAGGCTTTTAGTGATGCCGATGTTTGGTTTTATATTTCTTCAGTTGCCTCTCCAGCTTGAATACGGCGTTATCTATGGATTTATAAAAATTCTCCGACTTTTCAACGGCTGTTAATATGGTGCCATAAACGTGAAGGTTTATCTCCGCAATTTTAACACTATCCTTGGTGCGTTCAAATGAGAGAACAATGTTGCCGTTTACAATACCATCATAAAAACGCTTCAATGTACCAACCTGATTGAGAGCATACTGCTTCAATCCTTCATGAGCTTTGAAATGCCGAGCAGTAAATTGTACGTTCATTTTTCCGCTCCTTTCTGGAAAATGTATACGATGGACAGGCTATCCCGCTCGAGGATGGGCCTGCTTATAAATCTTTTTCAAGTGTTCCGTCGAAACATGCGTGTAGATCTGTGTCGTGGAAAGGTTCGCGTGACCGAGAAGTTCCTTCACCGCGCGCAAGTCGGCGCCGCTGTTCAGCATGTGCGTGGCAAAGGAATGCCGCAACACGTGAGGACTCAAGTGCTCGCGCGCGCTCGCTTTCGCCAGGTACGATTGCACGATATTCTGAACACGCCGCGGACTGATTCTTCCACCCCGTCGAGAAAGGAACAGGGCCTCTCGATCAGCTCTTTTTCCACCATTCCTGAAAGCCTCATTCCTTTTTTCAAGGTAATTACGGATTGCATCAACTGCTTTGGAACCACAGGGGACGATGCGTTCTTTCCGCCCCTTCCCGAAAATACGAACCGTGTTCTCGTCGAGCTGAAGATCGCGCACATCGAGATTGGTGAGTTCCCTTAAGCGAATTCCCGCTCCGTACAAGAGCTCCAGGATGGCGCGATCCCTCGCGCCCGTGAAGGTGGACGTATCCGGCAGCACCATCACTCGTTCGATCTCGTTGACTTCTACGAAAGTCGGCAGTTTCTTTTCCTGCTTCGGGGGATGTATCGTGGCCGCCGGATTTGTCTGAATATAGCCTTCGCGATGACAGAACTTAAAAAACGAACGAACCGCCGCCAGCTTGCGACCGATGGACTTTCGCGAGAGCCCCGATTCCACCAGCCACCCAAGGTAAAACCGGATGGTGCCGGGGTCGACAGCGGTAATATCAGGCGCATCGGTTTGTGCCCATTCTTCCAGAAAAAGGATAAACTGCCTGATATCCCTTCCATACGCATCCAACGTATGTTCGGATACATTCCGCTTGACCTCGAGGTAGGAGAGATATGTTGAAAGAAGCGCCTTCAACGCGGTTATCCCTTCGTCTAATTATGGAGGTTACGCCGCTATATCGACCTGATCGAGAGGTTCCAACTCCCGGTCGAATTCCTTCTTGCAAGCGGGACATTTGTAGAACTCGCCCTTACGCTGCGTGAACTTGGACACCAGGAACGGATGCTGACACGCGGGACAAGCGTGCGGTACCGGTTTGTCCCACGACACGAAATCGCATTCCGGGTACCTGCTGCACCCGTAAAAGAATCGCCCGCGGCCGGACTTCCGTTCAACGATCTCTCCCTCTTTGCATTTCGGACAGGCAATGCCCAGGGTGATCGGTCTTGTAAACCGGCATTCCGGATATCCCGAGCATCCGATGAACTGTCCGTAACGGCTCTGTTTAATGACCAGCGGATTGCCGCATTCCGGACATTTCTCATCCAGCTCCGGGGGTTCCGTGCCGGGAAGAGGTTTTGTATTTTTGCATTCCGGGTATTTGCTACATGCGAGGAATTTGCCGTTTCTTCCCCACCGGATAATCATCCCGCTCCCGCACTTATCGCATTTCTCGTCCGTTTCCTGGACCAGGGTCGCTTTTTCCACGTCGATGGATTCCAGCAATTTGCTGAATGGCTTGTAGAATTCATCGAGCACCTTCTTGTAGTCCCGCTCACCCGTCGCGATGGTATCCAACTCTTGTTCCATTTCAGCAGTGAAATTGACATTGAAAATCTGCTCGAAGTATTCCTGAAGGATTTTATCCACGTCCATCCCCAATTCCGTGGCATATAGCCTGCGCTCCTTCTGCTCCACGTAGCCACGGTCCTGGATGGTGGAAACAATGAGCGCGTACGTACTCGGCCTGCCGATTCCCAGCGTGTCGAGTTCTTTCACCAGGCTCGATTCAGTGTACCGTGGCGGAGGCTTTGTGAAGTGCTGATGAGAAAGGACCTCTGTCGTCTCGACGTTCAACCCGCTCGCGACACCGGCCGGAATGAGCGACTCTTCTTCGGCCTCGTCTTCGCTCCGGGATTGGGATGCGAAATCATCGTACACCTGGAGGTAGCCGCGGAACTTGTACGTCGATCCGACGGATTTGAATTGGTATTTCCCTCCTTCGGTAACAACGACGGTCTGATCCAATACCGCGGCCGCCATCTGGCTGGCGACGAACCGGGTCCATATCAATTCGTATAACGCGTACTGCTCCCGGCTGAGATATGGCTTGACTTTTTCGGGCGTGTTTTCCAACGAGGCAGGACGAATGGCCTCGTGCGCGTCCTGTGTCCTCGCCTTGGATTTGAACACGCGGGGCGATTTCAATGCATACTCGGCGCCGTACGTTTTCTTGATCATCGATGCTACTGCTTTGAGCGCCTCCGGCGCGATCCGCGACGAATCCGTGCGCATGTACGTGATTAATCCAACAGCGCCCTCGGCGCCAAGCTCGACGCCTTCATACAACTGCTGGGCGACACGCATGGTTTTTTTCGTCCCAAAGCGGAGGCGGGTCGAGGCGGCCTGCTGCAGGGAACTCGTCGTAAACGGCGGCAAGGGATTGCGCTTGACCTCTTTGCGCGTAACGTCGCTGATGGTGAATTGAAGTTTGCGAATATCATCAACGGATTTCGCGGCGGTCTTTCCATCCGGTATCGCGGCTTTTTTGCCCGCTATTTTGACCAGCTTTCCGTGATATTGATCACCGGCGGGAATCGCGAATCCAGCGGTAATCGACCAGTATTCCTCTTGTTTGAACGCCTGGATCTCGCGCTCGCGCTCGCACACCAGGTGCAAAGCCACCGATTGCACACGCCCGGCAGACAATCCCTTGTAAATAGTCTTCCACAAGAAGGGACTGACTTTATACCCGACAAGCCGATCCATGATTCTGCGTGCCTGTTGCGATTGCACGAGCATCTCGTTGATGGCTCCGGGGCTTTTCATCGCGGCATCCACGCCAGACTTGGTAATTTCATTCACGAGGATGCGGTGCACGGGTTTATTCTCCGTCTCCTTTTCAATTTCTTTGGCGATGTGCCATGCAATGGCTTCTCCTTCCCGGTCCGGATCGGTCGCGATATACACCGCGTCCGCCTTCTTGGCTGACTGTTTCAGCTTTTTGATAACGTTCCCTTTCCCTCGAATGGTTACGTACTTGGGTTTGTACCCGTCGCCAACATCTACGCCAAGCTCCTTGTCGGGAAGATTCTTGATATGTCCCACCGAAGCTTCCACGACAAAATCCTTACCCAGAAATTTCTTCAGCGTTTTGGTCTTCGAAGGAGATTCTACAATAACAAGAGATTTAGATTTTACCATGTATGAAAAGTAATGTCAAGTGTCGATTTCAGATCAAACTCAGGCTGCCGCGAGCTGTTGTCTGTTGATCCCCCCACCGTGTCAGTGGATGGTATCGTTGGTATTCAGCATCAACCTGCTGCCCATCGTGTCAACGTCGTCGAGGTCAAACAGAATAGATGCGATGATGGATTTCAATTCCTGCAGCGTAACCTTGCTGAACCCCGCCATCATGATGCGATCGATTACCATTTCGAGGTCGTTTTCACCAAGCAGGCCAAGCTCACGCAATTGAATAAGATATCCTTGCGCGTCCGGGGTGATCACGGATCGTTCCGCTTCATGCAGGATGCGATGGGAATGTGATTCGCCGGGCTCTTCCGCCAGCACATTCTCACCGAAATTGATCTTGTCGAAGAGCCAACTGAATGCCGTTCCGATTTCGCTCTCGGTGTACCCGCTGTCTTGCAGGCTGCGAAGATCGATCTCGCCGAGACGCTTGTTGTTTCGCATCTCGTGGATGAGGTAGACAATGATTTCAATAATTTTTTCTTGCATTGGTTATGTCCGTTAGTCGCTCGTGATCCTCGTGCGGAATTTATCCGATAATATGCCGAATGTCAAGCCCAGACTCATTACACGGCTACTTTATCAGCTTTTGAATATAGTAATTCTCGCGGTCCCGCATCTTCTCACGATCCCGTCCGGAAGCGTCGCGCCATCCCGCGAGGTGAAGAGTTCCATGAATAACGAGCCGCAACAATTCCTCTTTCAGTGAAACCTTGAATTCACGTGCCTGGCGTCGCGCCGTTTCAACACTTATGACAATTTCCGCATCCAGCGGTTCTGTTTCCAGGGGAAAAGTAATCACATCCGTCGCGCAGTCATGACCGAGGAACTTCTTGTTTACCGCATGGATCGTGGCGTCGTCAACCAAAGCGATGGAAACAGTACCTGCTTTCAGCTTTTCACCTCTCAAAACTCGCTCGACGCCCTTCCGCAAAACAGCGGCGCCGATCGAGCCTGTACGAACTTCAAACCGCACGGGGATGTAGGTCATTCACTACATATCGGTGAGTTGATCAGGAAGAATGTCCTCGGTAAGACTCAATGCCAGTCCCGTCAGCATGACCTCGGGTCCGAGACGGGTAAAGTCACCGGAGAGCAGCTTGCGATCGACGTTGGCGAACAGGGAACACCCTGCGCCCTGCTCTACGATCAATCCGGACAGCCGCCCGCCATGTTCACCCACAAACGTCACTTCGCCCAGAGACTCGCTGATGACGTATCCAGAACAGAAATGCAATTGAAGGTGCGAAGTCGGCGTGTACACGGAAATCAGGTCTCCCGTCGTATCTCCGATGAGCATATCCGGGTGGATCTCGAGCGACAATTCACGTTGTTCTGCGGTCACCTTTATGCGGAACATGTTGCCGGTTTTCTGGTATGGCGCTCCCAGCGCTTCGGCGATCTTCTTAATATCCTGTTCTGAAAAACCCGTGTTCATAGTTACGCGAAACCTCAATAATATGACAACCCGCCTGATGCTTCGTGCACCGCCGCCTTGATGTCCTTGGGCAAAATATAAAGGGATGCCTCCTTTGTCAATAGCATTCAACAGAAATGCGCAAACCTCTCCCAGCCACGTTATTTTGCCTGTGTGACAAAAATGTCTATTTTTTCCCACGAGTTTATTCGGATACCGCCTTTTCTCGATGACAAACCAACAATCCATCCGCGTACGGTTCGCCCCCAGTCCCACTGGCTATTTGCACGTGGGTGGTCTGCGGACCGCTCTCTATAATTTCCTCTTTGCCCGAAAACATAACGGATCATTCATCCTCCGCATCGAGGATACCGACCGTTCGCGCCAGGTCGAAGGGGCGACCGAGAACCTGGTGGAAACACTTCAGTGGGCAGGGCTGGACTTTGACGAAGGACCCGGCAAAGGAGGGGACTACGGGCCATACATACAATCGGAAAGGCTGGACATGTATCGCCGGTACGCGAACGAACTGGTGGATATGGGGATGGCCTATCCGTGCTTCTGCGCTCCGGAAGAACTCGAATTGATGCGCCGGGCCCAGATGGAAAACAACGAGCCCGTCCGATACGACCGCCGCTGCCGCTCTCTCGCACCCGAAGAAGTGAATGCCAGGATAGCGGAAGGCAAACCGTACGTCATCAGGTTGAAAGTACCGATGTTCGGTGATGTCGCGATCAATGATATCATCCGGGGCAGCATATCGTTTCAGTTCAACATTCTCGATGACCAGGTGCTCTTGAAATCGGACGGTTTTCCCACGTATCACCTCGCCAACGTGGTGGACGATCATCACATGCGGATAACGCACATCATTCGGGGCGAAGAATGGCTGCCCAGCGTTCCGAAGCACATGCTGATTTACCAGGCCTTCGGTTGGGACGTTCCGCAGTNNCCTGCCTCTCCTGCTCAATCCCGACCGCAGCAAGCTCAGCAAACGACAGGGCGACGTCGCGGTGGAAGATTACCGCGCCAAGGGATATCTGCCGGAAGCTCTTGTCAATTATCTTGCGCTTCTCGGGTGGAGCGAATCAGAAGACCGGGAATTCTACACCATGCCGGAACTCATCGAAGCGTTTTCGTTGGAACGCGTTGGTAAGGCGGGCGCTATATTCGACCTGGAAAAACTCAGGTGGATGAACGGGCAGTACTTCAGGAACCTGCCTGTCGAGCGCAGGATGGAACTCTGCCGACCGTATCTGCAAGCGGCGGGCTATGACCTCCTCGACGATCATCGATACCGGAAAATTATTGAAGCGCTGACTCCACGCATCCAGGTCCCGGTGGAAGCGCCGGAAAAAGCGGAGATCTTTTTCTCGAAACATGCGCCGGAAAAAGAAGCCGCCGAGGAGTTCCTCTATTCAGAGACCGGGCAAAAAGTACTGCGTTTTTTCCTCGAAGAGATGCAGGAATTGAACGATATTACAGTGGAACGGTTTTCGGAGATTCTTCGCAACGCAAAATCCACGCTGGGCGTCAAGGGAAAGAATCTTTTCATGCCCGTGCGAATCGCCCTGACCGGGGAGACGCACGGCCCGGAGCTTCCCTTGGTCGCCGAAATCCTCGGCAAGGAAGAATGCCTGAACAGGATCCGGGAAGAACTACGAGCGTAGGATCCACTTTTGAGCAAGAATGTTCTGCCATATCGATAGCATAGGATAACACCCCGCACCAGGGTCAATAACAGTATGAGCATTATTAAATCAGACAAGGCGCTGATCGTCTTCGCCAAAGCTCCGGTTCCCGGAAAAGTGAAGACGCGGCTGATACCGGAGATCTCGCCCGAAAACGCAGCGCGGTTATACGAGTGCTTTATCCTTGACTCTATTCCCCTGTACCAAACGCTGTCCGGCGTCTCCGTCCTTCTCTATCTCGAGTCCGAAAGCGACCGCGGTTATTTCGAAGAGCGTTTTCCGGAAATACCCCGTTATATCCAGGAAGGCGAAACGCTTGGCGAACGCATGGAGCATGCCTTCGAGACGTCTTTCAGCGAACATCACCGCAGAGTCATCATCGTCGGAACCGATCACCCGACCCTCCCCCTGAGGACCATTTCGACGGGATACCAGGTGCTCGATGCCTATGACGACGCCATCGTCATCGGGCCCAGCGAGGACGGCGGCTACTATGCGCTCGGGATGCGAACGATCCATCCCGAATTATTTCAAGGCATAGAGTACAGCAAGCCAACCGTGTACGAGGAAACCATCAAGCGCCTGGTGGATCTCGACGTCACCGTTCACGTGCTCCCGAAATGGTACGACATTGACACATTCGAGGATATCCTTCGACTGCAAAACGACCTGCAAAACCCCGAGCTGAACGGCTCCGTCCTTACTCACACCAGCGCCTGCATCCAGGAACTCGCGGATTCAAGCTTGCTGGACCGGCCGGGTAAGTAGCGTTCCATGCGAACCGGATTGCTCGGCGGTACTTTCGATCCACCCCACACGGGACACCTGATCCTGGCCGAACACGCGCGCGTGGAACTCGAGCTCGACCGTGTCCTGTTTGTGCCCAACAGTATTTCTCCGTTCAAGACAACACGACACATCAGCGACGCCGATATTCGCGCAGAAATGGTGCAGCTTGCCGTTTCGGACAATCCACACTTCAGTACTGAACTTTTCGAAATCTCACGGCAGGGTGTTTCCTATACAGTCGATACCCTTCGCCATCTCACCGCGAAGCATCCCGCGGATGAATTCATCCTGCTCATGGGCGCCGATACCTTTACCGATTTCCCGCATTGGAAGGACCCGGACGTGGTCGTTTCCCTTGCCCAATTGGCCGTTGGAGTACGTCCGGGCAGCACACACGATTTCTCATCGCACCAGTACAAGAACAACGCGATTTTCCTCCATACACCCCTTATCGACATTTCTTCGTCGAGTATCCGCCGACGGGTCCGGGAAGGCAAATCCATCCAATACCTTGTACCCTGGGCAGTGAAGATATTCATCGAGAGCACCGGTTTGTACAGGGAGTGATTGCCCGTCACCAGTATTGCCTCTTCTTTTGTGTTCCAAAACGGCACTTTCTCCTGCGGTTTTTGCAAGCCTCGCGCGACCCATCCAAGAAATCAATAGAATTTCGACAATAAACAAAGCAGAACGCTGTCGGAGCCGATCATGGCACAGCGTTTGATGTCAGGTAATGTGGAAGAAAAAAGTATAGTCAGAGAGGAGAAATGATGGTAAAGACTATGACACCGATGATTCGATACACGATCCCGGAAAGCGGCGGACTTCAAAAAACGAGAGTGAGTCTTGCCAATTCCCTGGGACAAGAAGTGGACGTTCTCTTCGACGGGTTTCAACAACCCGGAAAGTACACCGTCGAATTAGACAAAAACAAATTTCAAAGCGGATGGTACATCCTTCTTCTGGAAGTCAATGGCCACCGCGATACAAGGACGTTAGCTCTGTTCTAACCAGGGGTCGGATCCCCTGATAATCCAAAATCCATCTCCTTGCTGCTGAGGGTTACCCGTTCACAACTGGTAACCTTCTTTTTTATATCCATCCCTGTTCACGGTACCATCGTACCGTTTTCTCCACACCTTCTTCAATGGACACCGCCTGGTGATATCCAAGGTCGCGTGAGGCTTTTGCCGTGTCACAGGTCCAGTATGATTGAACAAGGTCGCGCGCTTTTTCCAGATTCAACGTGGCGGGTTGTTTCCTGAAATACGAGAAAAGCTCGGCAACGAAGGCTATGGCGTAAACAACCGCGTGCGGAACGGGAATCCGTACAAGCCGATGCTTGCCCAGTGCCCGGGCGGTAATATCCCCTACATCTTTCCAATTGTAGAATGTCTCGCTGGAAATGAAATACGTTTCACCGACCGCCGCCGGAGATTCCCCGGCAAGAATAATACCCCTCACCAGATCATCGACGTGAATCAGGCTGACAAGTTTCTGGTTAAACCCGATCATCGTCTGCAACCCGGTCTGGACCGCTTTGAAAAATATCAGGATTTCCGTGTCGCGGGGACCGTACACGGCCGGGGGTCTGACAATCGTTACCGGCAGCTTGTCGGCAGCGGCGAGAACGCGCTTCTCCGCTTCCAGTTTACTCTTTCCGTATGTCGTAATGGGGTGTGGCGGTGTCTCTTCATTCACCGGTTGGTCGGGACCCGGAGACGGCCCCACAGCGGTGAGCGAACTGATGTGAACAAAACGCGAGAGGCCGGGATTCACTTCGAGGCACGCGTTCAACAGGTTTTCCGTCGAATACACGTTTCCCCGGTAATATCCCTCTTTCGTCTTGCTCTTCACCACTCCGGCTATGTGGTAAACCATATCCACCCCGTCGACCAATTCGTGCAACGATTTCTCATCGCTCAGCGAGCCGTACACGAGTTCGACATTCTTGTCTTCAAGCCACCTCAGATTACTCGTACTGCGCACGAGGCAGCGAAGCGAATCGCCCCGTTGCAACAGCGCATCAACCAGCGTACTGCCGATAAACCCGGTGGCTCCTGTAATTGCAATTTTCATGTGTTCTCGTCCTGATTCAAGGGAAGTTTCTTTGTTTTTACAACGCATCAAAGTATATTGACTTTCAGTTTGAGAACCAATTTTGCCCACCATGCAGAGCAATATTATTTCGTTATTATTCACTGAAACACCCGCAACTCTGCGCAAACATATTTATCACATCTGATCCAACAAGCCAACAAATCAGGAGATCTCGTGGATTTATTTGAAAAATGTCGGAATTTCACCCGTGCCGATGAAGTCAAGGCGGCTGGTCTGTATCCGTATTTCCATGCGATTGAGCAAAACGAGGGCCCGGTCGTCAAGATCGAAGGGCGCGAAGTTATCATGGCAGGGTCCAATAACTACTTGGGCCTGACCGCGCATCCAAAAGTCATCCAGGCTGCTCACGACGCCCTCCGCGTCTATGGAACGGGTTGTTCCGGGTCGCGTTACCTGACAGGAACGCTTAAACTGCACGAAGAATTGGAAGAACGGCTCGCCGCTTTCCTCGGGAAAGAGGATTGCCTCCTGTTCAGCACCGGCTTCCAGACCGGCCAGGGCGTGATCGCCACACTGGTCCAGCGAGGTGAATACGTGATCGGCGACAGGGACAATCATGCCTGCCTTGTCGCGGGAGCCCTGATGGCCAAGGGCGCGTTCGCGGAAATCGAGCGCTATAAGCATGGGAACATGCAGGATTTGGAACGGGTCATTTCCCGCCTGCCCGAAAACAAGGGAAAGCTCATTGTGAGCGACGGCGTGTTCAGCACGACCGGAGAAATCGTCGATCTTCCCGACCTCGTGCAAATCGCCAAGAAATACAATGCCCGTCTTCTCATCGACGACGCGCATTCCGTCGGGGTCATCGGTAAGGGAGGCCGAGGCACCGCCAGTCATTTCGGACTCGACGATGAAGTCGATATGATCATGGGGACCTTCAGCAAAACCTTCGCCAGTCTCGGCGGTTTCGTGGTGGGGGATCGCGTGGTCATCAATTACCTGAAGCACCATTCCCCCGCGCTGATTTTCAGCGCCAGTCCCACACCATCGTCCGTCGCAGCAGCCCTTGCCGCCCTTGACATCCTGGAACAGCATCCGGAACTCGTGGACAAGTTGAACAGGAATGCGGACAAGATGCGCAAAGGCTTCGCGGAAATGGGCTTCAAAGTTCTCCCCGGACAAACCGGGGTTGTCCCCGTGATACTCGGCAGCGATGAAAAAACCTTCATTTTCTGGAAGGCGTTGTTCGACGCGGGAGTGTTCGTGAACGCGTTCATCAAGCCCGGAGTTCCGGAAGGAATGCAGATGCTACGTACCAGCTACATGGCCGCGCACGAGGATGAGCACCTGGATCGCATACTGGAAGTCTTCGGCGAAATAGGCCGTCAACTTGGAGTTATCGAGTAAGTCTTATGAAACCTTCCATCCGCCCCATTCATTCCAAATCCGACCGCAAACGCTTCGTCGGCTTCTTGTGGAAAATCTACAAGGATGATCCGTACTGGGCACCCCCCCTGCGCATGGATCGCATGCGATTGATCGACCAGGAAAAGAATCCTTTCTATAAACACGCCGAGTGCCAGCTCTTTCTGGCCGAGAACAACGGTGAAATCGTTGGTCGCATCGCCGCGATCATCAATCACCGGCACAACGAGGTTCACGGTGACAAGGTCGGATTCTTCGGGTTTTTCGAGTGCATCAATGACCAGGACGTCGCCAACGCCTTGTTCGACACCGCCGCCGACTGGCTGCGCGAACGAGGCCGCGACACCATGCGAGGCCCGTTCAACCCGTCGGTGAATGATGAAATCGGCCTGCTGGTGGAAGGATTCGATTCCAGTCCCGTCGTCATGATGACGTACAATCCACGGTACTATATCGACCTCATTGAGAATTACGGTTTCGTCAAAGCCAAGGACCTGTACGCCTATCTCCTGGTGCACGACAAGACCATTACGCCTAAACTCGAACGCGTACAGGCGGCCGTGCGTGAACGGCATCAGATCACGCTGCGGAACATTGACCTGAAGAACCTGAAACGTGACATTGGTATCGTCAAGGAACTCTACAACAAGGCCTGGGCGAAAAATTGGGGCGCGGTTCCCATGACCGACGAGGAAATCGACTACCTGGGCGAGGATCTCAAACAGATCATCAAGCCGTTTCCGGATTTCGCTTTTATCGCTTATTCGAAAGGGGTTCCGGTCGGCTTTGCCCTGTGCGTTCCCGATATCAACCAGGTGCTGAAGAAAAACAAGAGCGGGCGTCTCATCCCCGGAATCTTCTATCTTCTTACCGGCATGAAGAAAATCGACCTGGTGCGGATACTGGTCCTGGGCGTTATCCCGGAGTACCAGCGAAGGGGAATAGATGCCGTGATGTACTACGAGATCGCGGAGCGGGCGCGTACCAAGTACAAGATTAAAGCGGGAGAAGCGAGCTGGGTACTCGAAGATAACGTCATGATGAACCGGGCCGCGGAATTGATGAACGGCGAACGATACAAGACATACCGCGTCTACGATTATAAACTCTGATCTCATGGCTGTAACCCAGGCCGATATCGATCGGGCTGCAACACTTGCCGCGCTTTCCTTTTCAGAAGAGGAGGCTAGGCGGCTTGTTGAAGAATTCAAACGTGTTCTGTCATGGATTGACAAACTGCGCGAGGTCGACACGGAGGGAGTCGAACCGCTGACCTACGTGCATCAGAAGGGAATCATGTTCCGGGAGGACGAAACGCGCCCGTGCCCGCCCAGGGACGATGCGCTGAGGAACGCTCCCCAACATACGGGCGAGTTTTTCGTTGCGCCGAGGGTCCGTCGCTCGTGAACGAGTCCGCTGTGATGGAAAACTGTTCCGTCCTCGTTGTCATCCCCGCGCGTTATGCATCTTCCCGCTTTCCCGGAAAACCGTTGGCGGATATTGCCGGGAAACCCATGATCCAATGGGTCTATGAACGCGCGCAGGCCAGCCGGTTCAAGGACAACGTCCTCGTGGCAACGGACGATTTGCGCATCGTGGAAGCGGTGGAAAGGTTTGGCGGCAATGCCATCATGACGCCGGCCTCGTGCTCCACCGGCACCGAGCGCATCGCTGCCGTTGCCCGCGAACGGGAGGTCGATATCTACATCAACGTCCAGGGTGATGAGCCGTTGATCGCCCCGAGAAGCATCGAAGCCGCCGCGGACCCACTCTTTTCACACGCGAAGGTCGACATCGGAACCGTAGCCGCGCCCCTGGCAACACCGGAAGACGTACACAATCCCAACATCGTAAAAGTGACCAGGGCTCTTGACGGCACGGCTCTCTATTTTTCGCGGTCCCCGATTCCGTTCGTGCGCGATGAAGAGATCCTTCGCGGAACTTCCGTTCAGCATCTCCAGCATCTCGGTATATACGCGTACCGGCGGGAGGCATTGTTGCGACTTTCATCCCTCCCCCCCACTCCCCTGGAAATCGCGGAA
>JAADGX010000129.1:0-1979 GCA_013152135.1 Chlorobiota bacterium | reverse complement strand
TTCGCGCACTGGAGCACGGAATGATCATCAACGTGGAGTTGGTCCCCGAGAGAAGCATTTCCGTGGACGTACCGGCGGACATCGAACGCGTCCTGGCGGCGCTCGAGGCGGGATCCTCCTTGCACTGAAAATTTGACTCACATCTTTCCCTGGATGGTTGTAGTTTTCCCTATGAATATGCGAAACCACGCACTGGAAACCGTTTCAATTGTCACGCTCGGCTGTTCGAAAAACACCGTCGATTCCGAGGTCCTGGCTCGCCAGATCCAGGCGAACAACCTCGCCTACACCAATGATCCCAGGGAAGCAGATACGGTCATCATCAATACCTGCGGATTCATTTGCGAGGCCAAGGAAGAATCGATTCGAACCATCCTGGAAGCAGGTGAACTGAAGAAGCAGGGAGCCATACAAAAGCTTCTCGTGATGGGTTGCCTGACCGAACGATACCGGCAGGAGCTGGAGGCGTCGCTTCCGGAGGTTGACGCTTTTTTCGGAACAACGGATCTCGACGCCATACTCGCGACACTGGGAGTAAACCTTAAACGCGAACTCCTCGGCGAACGCAGTCTCAGCACTCCGTCACATTTTGCCTACCTCAAGATTTCGGAAGGCTGTGACAACCCATGTTCTTTTTGTGCCATCCCCCTCATGCGGGGACAACACCGGTCGCGCCCCCTGGACGACATTATCAACGAAGCGGAATTCCTCGCCCGCTCGGGTGTGCGCGAAATCATCATCATCGCCCAGGACACGACGTATTACGGCCTGGACCTGTACGGGGAACGCAGGCTGGCGGGACTCCTGCAAGCCGTTGCCGACATCGACGGCATCGAGTGGGTGCGGTTGCTGTACACGTACCCTTCGCAGTTCCCTGTGGACGTTCTTCGCGTCATGCGAGAGCACCCAAACGTCGTCCCGTACCTGGATATCCCCCTTCAACACATCTCGGACGAAGTGTTGAAATCCATGCGCCGCGGTATATCCGGAAGACGAACCCGCGATTTGCTGAAACGAATCAGGGATGAAGTCCCGGGAATCATTCTCCGTACGACTCTCATCGTCGGTTATCCCTCCGAGACCGACGAGGCGTTCCGGGAGCTGGTCGAATTCGTACAGGAATCCCGGTTCGAACGCCTGGGCGTCTTTACCTATTCGCAGGAGGAAGGAACTTCCGCCGCCCTGCTTGGAGACCCTGTCCCGGCAGAAACAAAGGCCGAGCGCCGCGAAGAAATCATGAGCGCGCAACAGGACATTTCCCGGCAGTTCAATGAATCGCTGATCGGATCGAAACTCCCCGTCTTGATTGACCGTACGGAAGACGGCGTGTTTATAGGACGCACCCCTTACGACGCGCCGGAAGTGGACAACGAGGTTTATCTCACCGCGAGGGACGGCGTGAAAATACGCGTGGGTTCGCTGGTAGAGGCCAGGATACACGACGCAACAGAATACGATTTACGAGGTTATGTGCAGGAAGTCTGAACAATGATACGAAAAGGATTTTTCATTGCCTGCTTTATCCTTACGCTGGGCACCGCCGGGGCGCAAACCCACGGATATCCCGGCCAGGGATTCATGCTCCGCCAGCGTCCTTTTTATGTCGACGCCTTGAATTTCCCCGCCATCGACTCGACCGGTATCTCCACGCATCTCGACGTGTATGTCAAGATCCCTTACGATATCATTTCTTTCGTTATTGACGATGGGCGCTACACGGGAGGATACATGCTTACCGCCAGGATCAAACGCTCCGACAACTCGTTGATCAAAGAAGCGACCTGGAGAAGAGCCCTCGTCAAAAAGACGTTCGAGGAAACACGGGGAAAGGATAAGTACGATGTATCCATGTACCGGTTCACCCTCGACCCGGATGACATTATCCTGGAAGTCAATTTCGAGGACAACGAATCCGAGAACGAATACACGCTTTCGCAAACACTGAAGGTACGCCGATACGACCCCAACCTGGTTGGGAT
>JAADGX010000029.1 GCA_013152135.1 Chlorobiota bacterium | reverse complement strand
ATCCCGGCTCGATGGAGACGGACCTCAGCCAGGAGCGGCGGTTGGTGTAGGTGAACCGGCCGGAAAGGAAGTGCCCCTGCACGCGGTTGAAGCCGTAGAGACCGAGAACGCCGGGCACGTGGAAGTACTCGTCGCCGGACTGGAACGTCTGACCGAAGAGCGGGCTCGACCACGTGATTTCGTTGCGTTTTTCCTGCATGGACGCCTTGACGCTGTCGCCTTTCTCGTACGCTTCCAGTTCCTCCGGCGTGTTGGGAATGAGGGCCTCCCGCGCCCAGTACAGGGAATCGCGCTCGTCCGCCTCGGGCAGCACCTTGATGACGACCCGGTCGAAGAAGTCCTCCGCGATGCCTTCGTTGATGCGGTAATCCTGCAGGACGCTGTACGCTTCGAGACGGAGCTTCAACTGGATGATGAAACTCAGGGAGATTTTCGCGTCGATGGCCACGTCCACCGGCATCCAGAAGTTGTCGAAGCGCGCGAACTGCTGCCGGAACCGGAGCGAATCCAGGAAGTCCGGCATGGCGGCCTCGTCCGGCCGGAGGTCCACGCGCACCAGGGCGAACGACTTGTCCGCGATGTAGAGGTCGCCGGTCACGAGGGGATCGTCTTCCGAGCGGGGGAAGACGTGGATCCGGAACACGGCGTCATCGCCCAGGCTGGTGGTGTCGCGCAACTGGTAGTAATACGCGTCGAGACCCTCGTCCGATATGGGACCGGTTACCGTTTTCCCGAAGTCGAAGCTGTCCGCCGAGAAATCCATGATGAAGAACCTGCTGATTATGGTGTTGCTCCGGGACGCGATGAAGCTGGTCTGCTTCCGGGCCTTGATGATCTCCTTGTACCGGTCGGGCCGTGCCCAGTACGCGTCGGTGCGGGTTTCCAGGACGCTCGTGAAGCTCGAATCGGAAATGCTGTTCACCGCGACGCCTTCCATCTTGTCCACTTCGAAGACAAGCTTGGTATGGGCGGTGAGGGAGTAATCGCGCAACGAGTCCCTGCGTGTCTTTTTCGCCTCGATGGCTTTCCGGATAATCGCCACTGCGGCGTCCTCGTTGGGGGAAACGGTGATCACCGGGAACGGGATGGGCCGGGAAGCGAGGGCGACGTCCAGCGTGTCGCCGCCCGAAACGGCGCGCGTTTCCGTACGGTATCCCAGGTAGCTGAACACCAGCCGGTGATCTCCCGGCGGGAGGTGAAGGATGAACGCTCCCCGGCGGTCGGTGGTGGTTCCGCGCGTAGTGTTCTGAACGCGGATGTTGACGAAGGGAAGGGGATCGCCGGTTTCCGCGTCCCGCACGGTCCCACGTGTTGTTCGAGGCTGTGACCACAGGGTGCTGCACAGGACCACGAATAGCAGGGGCAGGATGCGGATGGATGTCGTCATGGCTTCTGGCTCGATGAGTGATGAAAACCGTAATCAGTACACTGAAAATACGAAAGAAGCAGGGAACCGGGCACACGGGTACGGGAAACGGGGAGAAAAGTTGTACGCGGCGGGTGCGCAATTCTCTCTGCCTTGTTTTCCGCCCGAAGCACAGGTATATTTTATGTCTGATTTGATTTTTTTCGAATGTACATGGATAACATAAGAAACTTCTGCATCATTGCGCATATAGATCACGGGAAATCCACCCTGGCCGACCGCATGCTCGAAACCACCGGGACCATTACCCGGCGCGAGATGCAGTACAACCAGGTGCTGGACGACATGGCCCTGGAGCAGGAGCGGGGCATCACCATCAAGCTCCACGCGATAAAGATGGAGTACGAGGCGGGCGACGGAAAGCGCTACATGCTCAACCTGATCGACACTCCCGGCCACGTGGATTTTTCCTACGAGGTCTCGCGTTCCCTCAACGCCTGTGAAGGAGCCATCCTGGTGGTGGACGCCACGCAGGGTGTCGAGGCGCAGACCATCAGCAACCTGTACATGGCCATCGACGCGGGGCTGGAGATCATTCCCGTCATCAACAAGGTGGACCTGGCCAGCGCGATGATCGACGCGGTTTCCCACCAGATCATCGACCTGATCGGGTGCAGCGAAGAGGACATTCTCAAGGTGAGCGCCAAGTCGGGCGAGGGCGTGGACGAAGTGTTGCAGGCCGTGGTGGAGAAGATTCCGCCGCCCTCCGGGGATCCGGACGCTCCCATGCGCGCACTGATATTTGATTCCGTGTTCGACAACTACCGGGGCGCGGTGAGTTACATCCGCGTCTTCGACGGCACGCTGAAGGAGAACCAGAAGATCCGCTTTTTCAGCACGGGAAAGGAATTCGAGGTGGAGGAAATCGGTGTGCTCCTGATGAAGCGGCGCCGTACGGGCGTGCTGGGAGCGGGCGAGGTGGGCTACCTCATCCCCGGCGCCAAGGACGTGCGCGATACCAAGGTGGGCGACACCGTGATCCTTGTGGACAATCCCGCCCCCGAACCGCTGCCGGGATACAAGGAAGTGAAACCCATGGTCTTCAGCGGGTTGTATCCCTCGGTGAGCGAGGAGTTCGAGGAACTCCGCGACGCCTTGCAGCGGCTGTGCCTGAACGACTCCGCCATACAGTTCGTCCCGGAAACGTCCGTGGCGCTGGGCTTCGGGTTCCGCTGCGGATTCCTGGGCTTGCTCCACATGGAGATCGTGCAGGAGCGGCTGGAGCGGGAATTCAAGCAGAACATCATCACCACCGTTCCCAACGTCGAGTACAAGGTCGTGCTGAAAAGCACGGGCGACGTCGTACTGGTGGACAACCCTTCGGAGATGCCGGAACCCGGCGAGATCGATCACGTCGAGGAACCGTACGTCCGGGCGTCCATCATCGTGCCGTCGGATTACGTGGGCAACGTGATGAAGCTGTGCATGGACCGGCGGGGCGAATACAAGAACACGACCTACCTGGATCCGACCCGCGCCGACGTCCACTACGAATTGCCGCTGGCGGAGATCATCTTCGATTTTTACGACAAGCTGAAGTCCATCACGCGCGGCTATGGGTCGCTCGACTACGAGCTGCTCGAGTACCGCGAGTCGGACCTGGTCAAGCTCGATATCCTGCTGAACGGCGACAAGGTCGACGCCCTGAGCACGATCGTGCACCGATCGAAGGCCTACTGGTACGGGCGCAAGCTGTGCCACAAGCTGCGGTCGCTCATTCCCCGCCAGATGTTCGAGATCGCCATCCAGGCGGCCATCGGGAACAAAGTGATCGCCCGGGAAAGTATCAAGGCGCTGCGAAAAAACGTGACGGCGAAGTGCTACGGCGGCGACATCACGCGGAAGCGCAAGCTCCTGGAAAAACAGAAGGAAGGCAAGAAGCGCATGAAGCAGGTCGGGTCCGTGGAAGTGCCCCAGGAAGCGTTCCTGGCCGTGCTGTCCGTTGGAGAGTAAACACACGTTCATTTTCTATACAGAGAAGGAAACACACCAGTGAAAGATCGACGATTACGACAGGCGCAACGGAACAAACGGAAGAATGTCCGGGAAGCCCAGTCGTTCAAGGACAAGGTTATAGAAACACTGAAGAGCATCGGGTTCGCCCTGGGCGCCGTTATTATTCTGAACAGTTTCGTCCTCGCGTCCTTCCAGGTGCCCACCGGGTCCATGGAGAACACGGTCATGGCGGGCGACCTGCTCTTTGTCAACAAGTTCATCTACGGCGGTACCACGCCGCCCACCATTCCGTTGCTTGGCATTTTGTTCGGCAAGGAGATTGAGATTCCCTACGTCCGCACGCCCGGTTTCCGCGATCCCGAGCAGGGCGACGTTATCGTGTTCATCTTTCCGGGCAACCGGGACTCGGTAAAGGCGCGGGAATTCCAGTACTACCTGAAGCGATGCGTGGCGGTGGCGGGCGATACGCTGGAAATACGGCAGAAGAAGGTGTACGTGAACGGCAAGCTCTACCCGAATCCTCCAGGTGTACGATTTTCCACGCTCCCCAAGCCGCCCGACGACATCAATCCCCGTCTCTTTCCACCGGGTAAGCCCTGGAACGAGGACAACTACGGCCCCCTGCGTATCCCGAAAAAAGGCGACGTCATTCCACTCAGCAGGGAGAACATCATCGAATGGCTCATCTTCATCCGCCGCGAGGGCCATACCGTGGGATTGCAGGGCGACCAGATCCTGATCGACGGCAAACCCCGGACTTCCTACGTCGTGGAACGCGACTACGTGTTCGGCATGGGCGATAACCGGGACGATTCGCTGGACAGCCGGTTCTGGGGATTCATTCCCATGGAAAACGTCGTCGGTACGCCCATGATCGTGTACTGGTCGTGGGATCCGAACATTCCGATCTTCAATCTCGTCAAGAAGTTGAGTAGCATACGGTTTGAACGCATCGGAACCATTATCGAGTAATTCCCTTCCACCCGGTACGGAAACGCCGGGCACGGATTCAACCGCCGGGGACAAGACTCCGGGGGGCAAGACCTCGTGGTTGAAGCTGTACGGCACTTCGTTGCTGTACGCCTTCATCATCGCGCTGGTCATCAAGGTCTTCCTCGTGGAAGCCTACCGCATTCCCACGGCATCGATGGAAGACACCTTGAGGCCGGGAGACTTTCTCCTCGTCAACAAAATCGCGTTCGGTCTTTCCACTCCACGCAACATCCCGCTGACCGGCATCCAGATTCCCCACTACACGTTGATCGGAACGAACGGCCCGGATCTGAACGATCTCGTGGTGTTCGAATTTCCCGGTGGACCCGACGTCGTGCATCCGCCGGAAGTCGTGTACTACGTGAAGCGATGCCTTGGACGCCCCGGCGACACCGTCCAGGTGCTGGGAAAGCGCGTGTACGTGAACGGCGTCCGCCAGCCGGACCCGGCCACCGCCCGGTTCACTCCGTACACGATGCGGCAGGGACAGGCGCAGCCGCGCATTTACCCGAAGGGATCGAACAACAACAAGGACTTCTGGGGCCCGATGGTCGTGCCGTACAAGGGAATGCACGTGAATCTCTCGCTCGACAACCTGGACCAGTGGCGGTTGTTCATTGAGCGCGAAGGGCACACGGTGCGCTTCACGGTGGACGGCGACATCGAGCTCGACGGCAAGCAGTCCGACGCCTACTCGGTTGAGCGGGATTACTACTTCATGCTGGGCGACAACCGGGACGACAGCGAGGACAGCCGGTTCTGGGGATTCGTGCCCCGCGAGAACCTGGTGGGCGAAGCGTTTTTCATCTACTGGAGCTGGGATTCCGAGATCAGCGTGACGGAGCCGTTGGCGCTGCTTCGTTCCATACGCTGGAACCGCGTCTTATCCACCGTACATTGAATCATGGCGGGAATCTACCTGCATATACCGTACTGCGAGAGCAAGTGCGTGTACTGCGATTTCTACTCCGTGGCCGAGGGCGAATACCGGGACGAGTTCGTCTCCGTCCTGACCGAAGAAATCAGTTGCCGCGCGAAGGAAGCGCCGCGCGACGCGGTATTTCGCTCGGTGTACTTCGGCGGCGGCACGCCTTCCCTCCTTTCCCCCGAGGAGATCCGTAGCATCCTCGACACGCTCCGTGAATGCTTCGAGCTGGATGAAAGCGCTGAAGTGAGCATGGAGTGCAACCCCGGCACCGTGACGGCCGAATCGTTGGCCGGGTACCGCGCCTGCGGAGTCAATCGTCTCAGTTTCGGCGTGCAGTCGTTTTTCGAGGACGACCTCGCTTTTCTCAGCCGCATTCATTCTCCGGAACAGGCGAAGGAATCGATCGAGGCGGCGCGACAGGCGGGCTTCGACAATATCAGCCTCGACCTGATGTTTTCGCTGCCCGGGCAGACCGCTTCCCGCTGGAGCGAAAACCTCCGGCAGGCGCGTGAACTTGGCGTGACGCATCTCTCCTGCTACTCGCTCACGGTCGAGCTTGGAACGCCGCTCGCTTCAATCGTAAACCGTGGAGAAGTCTGCATGCCCGTGCAGGAAGAGGACGCTGGACTGTTTGAAACGACGATGCGTACGCTCGGCGATTGGGGATTCCTGCACTACGAGGTGTCGAACTTCGCGCGTCCGGGTTTCGAATGCCGGCACAACCTCGTGTACTGGAACCACGAACCGTACCTCGGGTTCGGTCCTTCCGCGCATTCCTTCACGGACGGCAAGCGGACGTGGAATGTGACATCCATCGATCGTTACATCGGGATGGTTCGCACGTCGGGTACGGCGCGGGCAGGCGGCGAACGCCTGACACGAGATCAACTGCGCACGGAGCACGTCTACCTCGGCCTCCGCAGCAAAGGCATCGACCTGGAAGAATTCCGCGCCCGCTTCGGATCGGACCTGGTGGAGGACAACCGGGAACGCGTGAGGATGTACGTGGAACGGGGTCTGCTCGCCGTCGAGGGCAACCGCTTGTTCGTCACTCCCGCGGGTTTCCTCCTGTGCGATGAGATTTGCGCTGAAATCAATTGAGAGGAATTATTTCCGGAGCCAGCCCCGCGGGTTCATCACTTCCCGCTCGCGCCAGATCTCGAAGTGGAGCGCCGGGCCCTCGACGGTTTCCCCGCTTCGCGCGATGCGCTGACCGGCTTTCACCTTCTGGTTCTCCTTGACGTACACCTGGTTGAGGTGGGCGTACACGGTGTAGAAGCCCTCCCCGTGGTCGATGATGAGGAGATTGCCGAAGCCCGCGATAAAGGTGGAGGTGGAGACCTTGCCGTCGGCGACGGCATGGACCGGGCTGTTTTCCGGGACGGTGATGGTGATGCCCTTGTTGATGGTGACGGTGCCGAGCGTGGGGTGCACGCGCCTGCCGAATTCCTCCGAGACCGTTCCCCTGGACACCGGCCACGGCAGGTTGCCCTTGAGCCTGCCGAATGCCGTTTCGCTGATGGGCGTCGTGGGCAGTTCGTGAATGCCGCGTTTGGCAGCTGCTTTCTTCCGGCGCGCGAGTTCCTTGGCCACCAGGTTGTTGATGATGCGCTGGAGCTTCTTGGCCGCCGCCTGGCGCTGGCGCAGGCGCTTCAGCAGCTTGGTCTTGTCCTGGCGGACTTCCTGGAGCAGGCTCTTGTGCTTGCGCGTCTTTTCGGCGAGGCGCTGCGACTCCCGCTGTTTTTCCTTGATCAGCTGTTTCTGCTCGGCCAGCCCCTCCTCAAGGGCGCGCTTCTGCTCCTCGATTTG
>JAADGX010000247.1 GCA_013152135.1 Chlorobiota bacterium | reverse complement strand
GCCAGAACATGTGGTGATGGCCGATCATGTTCATGGCGTCGTTGTGATGATCGCACCGTAGGGTCGATCCGGAAATCGTTTCTGCGCATTTCACCAGGCCATTCAAATTAATGACCGTTTCCTTGTTCCCTGCTTCTTCCAGGAGAAATACCGATGACGACGATGATTCTCGAAAGGTTTTTGCCAGTATTGATCTGTTCAGTCTTTCTACTTGCGCCTCATGACCTTGTCTACGCGCAAAGAGAAGACATAGCGGGCGTGAAAAAACCAATCACCCTGATGGCGGGGGCGGGTATGGCGATAACGAATTTCAGGGATAAAGATCAGTTCGAGGGAGATATTAAGAATACTCCTTCTCAGTTCCGCGTTTTTGCCGGGTATCGCCTTCACATGTACGTTGGAGTGGAAGCGGGCTACGTGAATTTCGGCAAGACGACGTACAACGGGATATGGGTAGGCAGTTCCCAACCGTTCAACGATGAGGGCGATATAACAGCCTCGGGGGTCCAGATCAGCGCAATGGGATTTTTTCCGGTGGCCCGCAACTTCACTCTCTTGGCCAAAGCGGGTGGTCTGGCCTGGTGGACGACGGATAAAATGACTAACCCGCCATCTTCACAAGGATTTGATGCCTCGGGAATCAGTCCACTGTTCGGACTCGGAGCGGAACTGGATATCATTGAAATGCTCGCCCTGAGGTTTGAGTGGGAATATTACCTCGAAGTGGGTAAGAAGGACAAAACAGGCGCCGGACCAATTCATGCGTTCTCGCTCGATCTGATCCTGCGCCTGGGGAACCGCTGAAAGGGGTGATGTCACCGCCCGTTTTCGATATGTTGGATTGCCCGAACATGTGGTGATGACCGATCATGTTCATGGTGTCGTTGTGATGACTACACCCGTAGGGACGATCCGGAAATCGCCCCTGCGTTGTCTCGATCAGATTTCCTTGTGTGTTCCATCGCAAAAGGGAGCGTCGCCGGTATGCTTGCATAAGCAGAGGGCTACTTTCTTGCTCTCTTCCAGAATGAATTCCTTCGGACTGAATTCCGTCCCTTCGTGCGATCCATCGCAAAAAGGCTGTTTGGCTGACCGCCCGCAGGCGCACCAGTAATACGTTCCGGCTTCCAGGTCCAGGACGACGGGAAGCTTGCCGGCGATTTTTGGAGTTGACATTATGTTCCTCTTTATATGGGTGTGAATGATCCTAATGACTGTCGAGACTCAATGGTCCCGAACCGTAAACGGTGACGAGAAGAAGACCGCCCATTACGGCGAAGTTCTTCAGAAACGTGAGAAGACTGATTTGCTGGGCCATGCCTTGCTGCGTCCAGAAATCGTGAAATATCAGTGTGGTCGGAATCAAAAAGACGATGAGTAGAACGGCCCCGAGCCTGGCCCGGTAACCGAGTATCAGCGAGAGGGCGCCCGTTATTTCAATAAAGGCCGCGGCGGCAAGGAAAAACGGGATCAACGGGAAGCCCTTCGACGCCATGTATCCGGCTGTCTGATCCCAGTAGCCGAGCTTGATGACCCCGCTGGTGAGAAAGATCAGGGCCAGCAATACTCTTCCAACCAATGGTATGAAGCGTTCGTAGCCCGCTTGTTTTGCTTCTGTTTCGTTCATTTTTCTATCCTCTTTTTAATTATCAAAACGGTTGACTTCGTAATTCAAGCACGAATAACGCGCTTTTTCCAGCTTAATAAATTGATGAATATACATATATCAATATACCGGACCATGATTCTCCCCTTTGCGGATCATGCTGCACGTTTATTCCACCATGTCCCGTTTCGAGTCGGAGTTGAAGATCACTTCCTGCAGTTCTTTGATATATTCTTCAAAAATATCGGGATTCGCGGAATAAAAACCATGTTGCCCTTCTCTCCGAACCGACACCAGCCCGGAATCGGCCAGGAGCTTGAGGTGGTGGGAAACGGTTGACTGACCCACGGGAAACCGATCGGCTATCGTGCCGCACGAGATCTCTCCTGATTCGGCGATGACCTTGAGAATCTCGAGTCGTCGCGGATCCGAAAGCGCCTTGGCGATATTGTTGAATTGTTTTTTATTCATTCCGGATTTAAAAGGCTCTTTCATTCATACATGTCAATATATCGATTATTCAACTGGATGTCAAGAAAACATGATGAGCCGTAATAATGTATTTTCACGACGCCCACGCAGCACCACGGCCTCCAATTATTGACTTGCGTCGATCATCAAAGCAGGCGTCAAATATTGTCACGGTTTGGACCTCCGCGGCTCTTCTTTTTTCGATGATCACTCCCCTGGAGGCATACCGGGATCGAAGAACATCACCGGTAACGGCGGACTTGCTACGACGATATGTGAAGTCTCCCTGCTTGCGTTTGATGTGTCGTTGAAGACACCGGGCATTTCATACGAACTCATCCCATGAAAAAACCCCCGCCGGGAAAGCCCGGAAGGGGTTCATAGCATTGGGAAGGACGCGTTACACTTCCATGATTTCCTTTTCCTTCATATCCAGCAGATCCTCAACACGTTTCGTGTGCTCGTCGATAATATCCTGCACCTGTTGCTCCGCGCGTTTTCGTTCGTCCTCCGAAACGTGCTCTTCCTTTTCCGCCTTCTTGAGATGCTCGATAGCGTCCCGGCGGATGTTGCGAAGCGCTATCCTGGCGTCCTCGCCGTAGCGCCGTGTCAGCTTGACCAATTCCCGTCGGCGCTCTTCGTTAAGGGGAGGAATGGGAATGCGAATGAGGTTGCCGTCGTTAGAAGGATTCAACCCCAGCTCGGAGGCGAGAATGGCCTTCTCGATGGCGCCCAGGGCACTGCGATCCCACGGCTGGATGCTGAGCGTATGGGGATCCATGACGCTGACGGTGGAGAGCTGGTTGAGCGGAGTCGGGTTTCCGTAGTATTCCACCCGGATGCCGTCGAGCAAGGCGGTGGTCGCTTTCCCGGTCCGGATATTCGCCAGCTCGTGGCGCAAGTGCTCCACGGCCTTGTCCATCCTTTCACGGGTCTCTTTCAGTATCTCCTTCATGGGCATGAAACAATGTCTCCTCGATGTTGAAACACGAATTAGTCCACGATTTCCGAGGTATGGGTGACCAGCGTCCCAACCGGCTCTCCCATCACGAGGCGCTTCAGGTTGCCGGGGATATTCATATTGAACACCAGGATGGGCAGGTTGTTTTCCCGGCACAGGGTGATGGCAGTCATGTCCATGACCTCCAGGTTGCGAGTGAGCACGTCAAGGTACGAGATGCTCTGGAACCGGAAAGCGTCGGGATTCTTTTCCGGGTCGGAATCATACACGCCGTCCACGCGCGTGCCCTTGATGATGACGTCCGCTTGAAGCTCCACCGCGCGCAGCGACGCAGCCGTGTCAGTGGTGAAATACGGGTGCCCCGTTCCGGCGCCGAGAATCACGATGCGATTCTTTTCCAGATGACGGATGGCCCTGCGGCGGATGTACGGCTCCGCGATCTGGTTGACCTCTATGGCCGTGGCCAGCCGCGTATAGATGCCTTTTCGCTCCAGCATGTTCTGCAAGGCAAGGGAATTGATGATGGTGGCCAGCATCCCCATCTGGTCGCCGGTGACCTTGTCGATGCCATCCGAGGACGATGTCACGCCGCGGTAAATGTTGCCTCCGCCGATGACAATTCCAATTTGTACGCCCATCTCGTGTACCGAGGCGAGGTCTTCGGCAAACTGGACGAGCACCTTGGTATCAATCCCGTACTCCTTGTCCCCCAGCAGCGCTTCACCGCTGAGCTTGAGTAAAATTCTTTTATACTTCGGATTCATGCACGTATAATACAAAAAAAGTCTTTTCGCGTGAACAAAAAGACTTTTTCAGAATCGGGTTAATCCGCTCCAATCTGGAAGCGGTGGTAACGGGCCACGCCGACTGGCGTGCCCAGTTTCCCGGAAACGTCTTCCAGGTATTCCTTCACCGTCTGGTTGTTGTCCCGGATAAATGTCTGCTCGAGGAGGCAGTTTTCCTGGTAATATTTCTGCATCCGGCCCTCGACGATGCGGTCCACGATGTTTTCCGGCTTCCCGGACTCCAGCGCCTGCTGGCGGTAAATGTCCTTTTCCTTTTCCACGAGTTCAGGGGCCAGGTCTTCGCGAGAAACAGCCAGGGGATTCATGGCGGCGATCTGCATGGCGATGTTGCGCCCCACCTCGGTGAGCTCCGCCGCGGGCGAACCTTCGACGGAAAGTTCGAGCAGGACGCCCAGCTTGCTGCCCGGATGGATGTAATCGATCACGACGCCGTTTTCCGCCTTGTATGACGCGAAACGTTTGATCTGAATTTTTTCGCCGATCTTGGCCGTGGCCTCGTTGAGCGCGTCCGCCAGTGTGCCGGCGCTGTCGGAAAGCGTGAGAAGCTCTTCGACGGACGCGGGCGTCCCGGACTTGATAATATCGAGAACGCGTTTGGCGAAGGCGATGAAATCATCGCTCCGTGCCACGAAATCGGTTTCGCAATTGACTTCCACCATGTAGCCTTCGTTCCCTTCGACGGAGGCGAGCACAATGCCTTCCTTGGCTTCGCGATCGGCTCGCTTGGCAGCCATGGCCGCGCCGCGCTTCCTGAGCAACTCAACCGCTTTTTCAAAATCTCCTTCGGCTTCCGTCAATGCCTTCTTGCAATCCATCATGCCCGCGCCGGTTTGTTCCCGGAGGGCTCTGACCTGTTGTGCTGTAATTACCATGATTTTTCCGTGTCGTCTTCCGTTATTCTTTTGATTGAGATTCTGTTTCTTTCACCCGCCGCTCGCTCTCCGCTTCAGCCTCAGCTTTCTGCCTGCGTCCCAGTTCCTTGCCTTCTTCCACCGCGTCGCTTATGGCGCGCGTGATGAGCTGGATGCACTTGATGGAATCATCGTTGGCCGGAATGGGATAGTCGATGGGGTCCGGGTTGCAGTTGGTATCCACGATGGCGAAGACGGGGATGTTCAACCGCTTCGCTTCCTTGACCGCGATGTGCTCTTTCATGACGTCCACTACGAACACCGCGCCGGGGAGCCTCGTCATGTCGATGATGCCGCTGAGCACCCGGTTCAGCTTTTCCTTTTCCCGCGTCAGCATCAGCCGTTCCTTCTTGGTCAGTTTCTCGAACGTCCCGTCGTTCTCGGACTTCTCGATGTTGGCAAGGCGCTTGATGCTTTTGCGTATGGTCGTGAAGTTGGTGAGCATGCCACCCAGCCAGCGCTCGGTAACGTAGTTCATCCCGCAGCGGGTCGCTTCTTCGCGTACGATGTCCTTGGCGTGCCTCTTGGTGCCCACGAACAGGATTTTCTTGTTGCTGGCCACGATCCTGGAAATCTGGTCACAGGCCTTGTCGAGCAGTTCCTGGGTTTTCTTGAGATCGATGATGTGAATACCGTTGCGCTCCATGAAGATGAAGGGTCGCATCTTCGGATTCCAACGGCGTGTGAGATGCCCGAAATGGGCTCCTGCTTCGAGTAGTTGTTCGATTGAAACACGTGGCATGATAAACCTCCGGGTTTTTTCCTCTGCGTCCGTCGCCTGTACCGGTTATCCGCCTGCGGCGGACACCCGCCGGTACATCGGGACGCATGTGTGATAGAACTTGTGAATTAACGCTTTGAGAACTGGAACCGTTTTCTCGCCTTTGGACGCCCGTACTTTTTCCGCTCGACCATACGGGGATCGCGCGTCAGAAGGTCGGCGGCACGCAGCGGCAGCCGGTATTCCTCGTCCTTGACGGCCAGCGCCCTGGCAATGGCCAGCCGGATTGCGCCCGCCTGCCCTGTCAATCCGCCTCCGCGGACAGTGATCTTCGCGTCGAACTTGTTGTTGGTTTCCGTCACCGTGAACGGAGTGCGAATCTCCTGTACCAGCGTCGGCAAGGGAAGATACTCGTCAACCGGTTTCCCGTTAATGGTGATCTTCCCGGTGCCCGGCACGAGGTATGCCCGCGCCACCGCGCTTTTCCTCCGTCCGACATGGATCCTGTTAACCATAACCAATCTCCTCTTGATCTCTATTTCGTATCGTTAAATTTCAACTCGACGGGTTGCTGCGCCGCGTGCGGGTGTTCGTTGCCCGCGTATACTTTCAACTTCTTGAAAATGCGGCGGCCCAACTTGTTGTGAGGAAGCATTCCTTTCACCGCGTGTTCTATGACGAAACGCGGATTCTTCTGGACCTGCTCCTTGAAACTTCGCATCGTCACGCCCCCCGGGTAGCCGGAATGCCGGAAGTATTCCTTCTTGTCCTGACGCTTGCCCGTGACCCGGACCTTGGAAGCATTGATCACGATAACAAAATCGCCTGTATCCACGTGCGGGGTGAATATCGGCTTGTGCTTTCCCCGCAGTATCCGGGCGACATTCGCGGCCAGGCGACCGAGCACCATGCCGTCGGCATCGACGACGTACCATTTCTTCTCTACGTCGGCTTCCCTGGCTTGGAATGTTTGTATTGTTGTCTTGCTCATTGGTAATGTATTAGATACGTGAAACGGTAAAAATAAAGCTAAATACAAAGGTAGCCAGCAATTGCATGAAAGTCAAGGACTTTGAAAATCGATCGATCGGTGCAGGTGGGGGGTGGCGATGGAAAGCCCTTGTGAAAACCCGGAAATAGCCCCATTTTGCAAGGGTATCCGCAAACACTGCGGCCGGGGGAAGCGTTGATGCGCTCACGCCTTTTCGAGATTTTTCCACCGGTACAAAAGGCGTTTTCCCGCCATCACCGCCGAATGAGAGAAAATATTTGCACGGCATCGGCTCCATATCACCCGAAATCACGACTATTCGCGCGCTCCGTGGACGCAGTCTCATCCTGTTTCTCGCCGTGTTGGTAAACGCGCATGCGGTGTCGTCGCAGCCGCGCCTCGTGCCGGGACCCGTCGATACCACGGCGTATCCCGCGCTTTCCTTCCCTTTCCGCGTCATATATAATAATACGCTTTTCATCCCGGATGATTCCACGGCTGGCAGGCTCGCCGAGAACGGCACCGACCTTCCTTTCACCATCGATTGCCCGCAACAACGACGCCTTCCCGTGTCCGTTGCCATTGGAGTCGAGCGAAGCCTTGTCAACATCCTGCCCGAAGCCCGGGACGCCGCGCGCGCATTCATCCGCCG
>JAADGX010000103.1 GCA_013152135.1 Chlorobiota bacterium | reverse complement strand
GAGATATCTCGTCGGTATCGGAATCGCGGCATCGCTCGTAAGCCTGATTATGATCTACATGGTCCTGTATAGTCCGCATGAAAGATCGGGAACGGGTTCCGTTTCCATTCCGGACGGAGCTTCGCTCACGCAGACCGCCCGCCTCCTTGAATCAGCGGACGTGATCTCTTCGTCGTTCGCGTTCAAAGCGCTGGCATTTGTCATGAATAAACAAGCCGCGATCAAAGCCGGTACGTACATTTTCCCTCGACGCAATACGATCAAAGAAGTGCTGGATATCGTTACACTGGGAAGCCATCAACGGATCATCCGTATCCAGTTTCCCGAGGGTATACGCGTTGCGGGAATCGCGGACACGCTCGAACGGCGTTTCGGTATCCCGAAGCAAAAGACGATTTCCCTGGCGCGGGACCGGTCATTCATAGCATCGCTGGGCTTTTCATCTTCCACGCTTGAAGGCTATCTTCTTCCTGATACGTATTCTTTCACGCACGCACCGGGGTCACGCGAACTTCTGAGCGTCATGGCAAATGAAATGAAAAAATTCCTTTCTGTTGACTCGATCAAAAAACGGATCCATCGCTCGGGTATGACCCTTCACGAGGTGTTAACCCTGGCCAGTATCGTGGAAGGAGAAACGGGAATTAGCGCCGAACGCCCGCGGATCGCCGGAGTGTATCTCAACCGCCTTCGACGCGGCATGTTGCTCCAGGCCGATCCTACCGTGCAGTATGCACTGCCGGATGGTCCGAGGCGGCTTCTTCTGAAAGATTACAAGCACGAGTCACCGTATAACACTTACCTGCATCCCGGCCTTCCCCCTACTCCGGTGAACAATCCCGGCCGGGCTAGCATCCTCGCCGTACTGTATCCCGAGCATCATGACTTCCTCTACTTCGTCGCGGACGGGAAGGGCGGCCATGTTTTTTCGAGGACACTGAAGGAACACAATATTGCCGTTCGGGCCTATCGAAACATGATGCGGCGCAGACCGAATTAGCATGCAGTCTTCACAAGGACCCATAGACTGGAAGCAGTACCGGGCGCTGGTCAAGGCGGCGTTTCTCATGAGCTTGCGGGGAAAAAAGAAGCGCAACAAGTACGCCCGCGCAATTTCCATTATCGCCTCGTACAGCCTTTCCTCGATCTACCTGGGATGGTCGCTGAGTTCGTTGTTTTTCGAACCGGCCTACCTCCTCGTTACCTCCACCGTTGTATTGTTCCTCGCGTCCTTCTCCGTCATCAACGCCTACCCCATGATCATGATGGATGAAGAAGAAGAGGCGATGTTGCAGCGGTTCCCCATTTCCAGGAAAACAATTTTTGCCGCCCGTGTCACCAATCTTTTCCAGTACCTGACCCTGATCGGGCTTCCGTTTATCATTCCTCTCATGGTTTTTATGAAACAGCCGATGATACCGGTATCCGACGTCTGGGTTTATGGCGCGGTGATGTTTTTCGGGATATTCTGGGTTACCGGTTTTTTCATCGTCGTGTACGGGGTGCTCTTGTTGAAAGCGCGTTCTTCATCGCGCGTCCTTACAATGCTCCAAATCATCTTCATCCTCAGCTTGCTGTTCCTCTACCAGACCCTGCCCTCTATCGGGTCTTCCATGATTACATGGATCTCCGTACTTGATTCCACTTTTGCGTATCTCTTTCCACCGGCCTGGTTCACGGGATTATATTTCTCCATACAGGGGGTAAACTATTTCAGCGCGCAGAATGCTTCCGTGATCATCCTCGCGGTGAGTACCGCGATTATTCTCTTGTTGTTACACTCACGATTCGTCTATTATCCGAAACCGGAAACTGCACGCAGAGGCCCCTCGGACTCATCCAATATTGACACCGACTGGTTCTACAAGCTGCTCGCCGTCTTCGCCCCACGAACGTATGGTGGAAAAGCCGGCTACGACATGTTCCAGCAGTCCTTGTATCGCGATACCGCCCTGCGAGTCCGCCTGATTCCCGTCATCCTTCTTCCCGTGGCCGTCGCCATGTACGGATTGTTTTCGCACCAACTGGATTCACCGTTTCATCAACGTATTCTCGAATCGGATACCGCAGTACATATTTCCGTATTGGTCTTCTTCCTGTTTGTCGCCAGGAACGCGGTCCTGACAACGATGTACACACGGCATAACGAAGCCACGTGGATTTTTTCTCTTGTTCCCAAAAAGCAGCTTCACCATTACGCCAAGGGGGTGGCCCAGGGCATTATCTGGACGGTCTGTTTCCCCCTCGTGCTCATTGTCGTGATTATTTTCACGATCAGTATGTACTGGGAGGAGGCATTGTTGCAGGGGTTGTTCATTTTCGTTGCGGTTCGATTCCAAATACACACGCTGGCTCTCTTTCAGAACACGGTTCCTTTTTCCCTTCCCGAAGACAAGCTTTCTTCGGCGAACCGCGTTATCCAGCTGCTTATTATTCTGCCATTCCTCATGGTTTTCCTGGTCATCCATTACCTGACCTCGCATAATTACCTTTTGTTTGCGGCCGTCCTGCTGGGCGCGGAAATCGCTACCCAGTTCATCGCCCGGTTCCGTCCCAAGAGAACGTACGACCTGCAACTGGCATGAAATGGTTCTTCTTTCATAGATGCTTCGCCGTGCTCATCGCATCCTTTTTTCTCTCCTCTTGTGCCGTGCAGCGCCCACCTTCCGGTGGTCCGCCCGATACCGAACCGCCCTTCATTGAGGAGACGGAACCACCCTCCGAGACGTTGAATTTTACCGGCACCGAAATCACGCTGACGTTCAACGAATACGTGGATCGCAACTCCTTCACGCGGGCGTTGCGCATTTCCCCATTCATGCAGAGCGGCTTCGAACTCGACTGGTCCGGCAAAAGCGTCACCATTCGGTTTACGAAACCGTTGAAGAAAAACCAGACGTACGTCATTACGGTGGGAACGGAATGCAAAGACCGGCGGGCCGGAAACGCCATGGACGGCAGCTACAGCCTGGCTTTTTCCACCGGCGATCGGATCGACGCGGGAACCATCACGGGCAGAGTGTATGCCGTCAATCCTCAGCAGGTATCGGTTTTCGCGTACAAGCTCGGTAATATTGATCCGGACACGCTGAACCCCGGCATCTTGTTACCGGATTACTTGACGCAGCCGAACACGGAAGGCGCCTTCCGCTTTCATCACCTGGCCCGGGGAAGATACCGCCTCTTCGCCGTGCGGGAATCGGGATCGAAAAACTACATCCGAACGCAGGAAGAAGAAACAGGCGTCCTGCCGTACGACGTCCGGGCATTGCCCGATTCCCTCGCCGAGTTCGTCCAGTTCAAACTGATCAAGCACGATACCGCCGCGCCCGTCCTCCAATCCGCGGAAAATACACGAAACAGGATGCTCGCTTGTAAATGGAACGAACCGCTCAGGGATACCATTATCGAACCCGCCTGGATACTGGTTCGGGATACAACGGGAGAAAGAATCCCCGTGCTTTCCTCGATCATCGAACCGACCGATTACCGCACGATCCGCGTTGCCCTGGCCCGCAAGCTCCGTCCCGCGATGAAATACGACGTGACCATCCTCAACGTTACGGATGCAGCGGGCAACGCTGTTACAAGAGCCGGGAACACCGTGCGCTTCACGGCTGTTCAGGCTCCCGCCGACTCCCTGCCGCCAAGAGTACTGGCTTCCAACCCGGCGCATGGAAGCAGTGATTTCCCTATTCCCGGGATATTGCGGATTCGTTTTTCCGACCCCCTGGATACCGCGAACCTGTCTTTTCAACTGCGCGATTCAACCGGCACCGAAATTCCTGTCACCAGGGAATGGCCCTCTCTTCAGGACGTCGTTCTGCGTCCCGCGTCGCTTCTCCCGGCGATGCAGTACACCCTCTGCTTCGACGGCACGAAAGCTCGTTCTCTTCTCTCACAAGCGGGATTCGAGGACTCCAGCGTCTGCGTTTCTTTCACTACCCATGACCCGTCCGATGACGGAGCGGTTCAAGGCAGGATCGCAAGGGATACGTCCGGCAGTGTTCCGGTCTATGTTCAGTTGATCCGAGCGGATCGAAAACCCGTTCAAGCCAAAGCCAAGGCAGACGGGAAATTTTTCATCGACGGTGTTCCCGCCGGGACGTACCGGGTGGACGCGTTCGAAGATCGCAACGGGAATGCCAAGTTCGACTACGGCTTCCCCTTCCCCTTTCAGCCGTCAGAGCCGTTCGCGGTTGGAGATTCTATTCGCGTGCGTCCGCGCTGGACGACGAAAGGTGTGCTCGTCCGTTTCCCGCGAACGAGCGAACACTGATACGTAATCGTGTTTACTTAAGCTCTTCTTTTACGACGACCAGTACATTATCCCTTACGACCCAGGCTTCTTCCACTCCTGCGCTCTTCAAGGAATCCTTCAGGGCAAGAGCCTCTTCGCGCGACTGGAAATCACCAACGCGGATTTTGTAATACGGCGGGTCGTAAACTTTGTACACCGGGTAGGTCCTCAGGGACTGCGTGAACTCTTGCTCTTTTTCACGCGCCTGGTCCATGTTCGTGGTAATGAACACCTGGACGCGGTACCCGGCTTGTTTCATCGTTCGCTCGATGTACCGGGGACGTAAACGGTCATCGTTTACCGAGGAGTCGGCAACATCATGGCCTCCCGCGTGCGGTTCCTTTTCCGTCATGGCATGCGCTTTCTCCCCGAAATCTTTTTCAAATTCCGCGACAGGTTTCCGTGTCCGCGTCCCGTCCGTACCGGAAGCGGAACATCCCGCCAGGAGAATGACGGAGAGGGAAAACGATATCCAGTTCAGAAATCGATCCATCGTTATTTCGCCGCTGGTATCCTTGTAATGATAAATGCGCCGTCGTACCCCTTGCGTGCGCATTCCGCTTTTACTTCCTCCGCCTGCTCACGCCCGGGTAATTTCCCCACGGTAATCACGTAACTGGTCTTGTCGTTGCTGCGAATGAACAGCACCGGATACGGAAAGTCTTCCATCGCGCGGTTATACAGGTTCCACGCATTATCTTCGTTCGAAAAGTGTCCGATCTGCACGGAATAGTATGCAACTCGTGTCGATTCCTGTCCGGATGGCGACGTGGTGGAGTCAACCTTGATCCGGACACTGTCCATGGCTACGTGCGTGGTGCCGCCCGTGGAATCGACTTTGCTTTCAACTTGTCCGTTCGAAGTCGAGGGAAATAAAACAAAGAAGAAAAGCGCCGCCAGCATGGTGGCGAACGCCGTATTGCGCATGTGTGTATTCACCGTTTCACCTGTACGATAAAAGCATCGGGATAGCCGTTCTTCACGCAGAAACTGCGAAACTCTTGGGCCTGCTCCCTGGTGGCAAATGATCCGACGGTCACCTTGAAGAGACCGGTCGCCTCGTCGAAGTTCTTGTACACGGGCTTGTTGAGCGATGCGCGCGCCTGGTTGACCGTGGAAAACGCGCCTTCCTCGTTTCTGAACGCGCCGATTTGGACGCTCCACATCAGGTTCTCCGAAGATATCGGCTCCGCCGCAGGCTTCGCTTGTTCATCCGCTTGAACCGCCGGGGTTTCCTGCTCCTCCTCGGGGGCTTCGCTCTCGTCCGACACGTCTTCCGGAAGTTCCGTGTCCGGTGCCACGACAGTCGTATCAGTATCCACGGTCTGAAATTCCTCGAATCCCACTGCCTGCGTTTCTTCCGTCGATTCCTCGCTCCCGCTGCAACCGGTGAACCCCAGGCCCGCCAGACCGAACACGAGCATAAGCAGTATTGTAAGCTTTGATTTCATACACGCCTCTCTGAAATTAGGATTGAACGATTGCTATACCGGAACTTGTTCCAATGCGAGTCGCCCCGTGATGGATCATGTCGAGCGCCTGCTGCCTGGTCCGGATTCCCCCGGACGCTTTGACCCCCATGTCCGCGCCCACTTCCCGTCTCAGAAGCTCCACGTCCTCGACGGTGGCTCCCGAGGCACTGAACCCGGTCGACGTCTTGACATAATCCGCCCCGGCTTCTTTGCACAATCCACAGGCTCTCGATTTTTCATCCCTGGTTAACAGGCAGGTCTCAAGTATCACTTTTACAATGGCACCCCGTTCTTTTGCAACCTGCACCACAGCGGTGATGTCCTTTCGAACGAACTCCTCTTTCCCGTCCTTGAGCAAACCGATGTTCAACACCATGTCCAGTTCATCCGCACCTGCCTCGATGGCTTTCCTGGCTTCGAACGCCTTGGTTTCAGTCTCGTTGGCCCCCAAGGGAAACCCGATAACGGTGCAAACCTTTACGGAACTGCCTTTCAAAAAATCCGCCGCCATCCGAACACGACAGGGATTCACACAAACACTCGCGAAGTGATACGCCACGGCTTCTCCGCACAGACACTGTATGTCTTTCGCGGTCGCGTCCTGCTTCAGCAAGGTATGATCAATATATCCGGCTAGATCCACCGTGACTCCCACCGTTCCGTCCCGGGAAAGACCATGCACGTTTCAACTATCAAATTACGATTAAACAAATTTTAATTCCGCAAGACATAGAGCTCATTCGCCTCATGGATCACTTTAAGTAGCTCATGAAACAGGTTGAAATATAGAACATTAAAATCTAAAGACCAAAACCGAGGAGGATATCCAGCGTGATGGAAGAAGTTCTCCAGTCGCTGTCGTTGGTTCGTATCGAAGTTACCGGGAAATTCCACGCCATTTCCGGACTCAATCGAAGATCGGGCGTGATCCAGAAATCATACCCGATTCCAAGTATGATTCCCGCACGATATCCCCTCTCTGAACCGATTGAACCATCCAGGTATTTTTGAAGATTCGTCCCGTTCGTAACGTAAACCCATCCCGGTGTCGCGATGGTCTCGGTCTCCACAAGCTGGTTGGAAAGCAGCGAACCGTATCCCACTCCTCCCGTAAAATATAGCCTGTCAAACCCTGTAGCCCACTTTACGAGCAGGTTGAGCTGCAAGTACTGCATGCGTACTTCTGCTTTCTGGTCGAAATCGAGCAATACGAACTCGCCGTTGCTCGCGTATTCCACCCGTGATTTTGTTTGGGAAAAATCAGCGCCGAATTCCTGCCACGTCAGCTCTCCTCTGAAACTCCAGTCGCCACCCGTGGGGTAGAACAGTCCTCCCACGTAGCTCAGTCCGGAGCCATTGGAATAGCTGCAATCACATTGCGTGATGAAATCACCGAAATGAAGATTCAGGCCACCGCCCAGCATGGGACCGACGAGCAGATGCAACGGGTTGGGGCGCAGAACGTTTTCCTCCGGTTTCGGAGTTTCACCGGGGCCGCCGGTAGCGAATCCCGCCTGCACGGCACAGAGGAAAATGACAAGAAGGGAAGCTGATAGTGTTTTCATGGAGAATCGATTGAAGTGCATTATATTCATTGAAATATCACGAAAAACAGCCCCAATCGCAAAACCGCCGATCAGATTCTTTCCAGGACATCGCGCTGAACCCAACCTTTTTTTCCATCCTGCAACCGCACCTGGTACCAGCCATCGAAATCATCCACGATTTCCACCTTCAAACCCTCGTGAATGGCAAACAAACGCACGCCGGACTTGTCGGGTGAGCTTTTCACCTGTACCTCCTTGGGCATGATAACCGCCATCCTGTGCGCCAGACGGTCTTCCCTGGCA
>JAADGX010000001.1 GCA_013152135.1 Chlorobiota bacterium | reverse complement strand
AGAAGCTGAAGGAAGAAGGCTCGGGATACGGACTTGCCTCGTGCGACGCCTGCCACACCCGGCACACCTTTTCCAGCAAAGAGGCCAAGCAGCCCCAGGCCTGCCAGACCTGCCACATGGGCTTCGACCACCCGCAGTGGGAAATGTACTCCTCGTCCAAGCACGGCGTGCGCGCCCTGTTGAAGCAGCAGGGAATCCTGCCCGAGAACAGCGCGGCGCCTACCTGCCAGACCTGCCACATGCAGGATGGAAACCACGAAGTGCGTACGGCCTGGGGATTCCTGGCGGTTCGCCTGCCCTTGCCCGAAGACAAGCAATGGGCTGCAGACCAGGTTACCATCCTCCAGGGACTGGGCGTGCTCGATCCCGAGGGCAATCCCACGGCGAGGCTCGACGTGGTGAAAGCCGCCGACGTGGCGCGCCTGACACAGGAAGACTGGCAGCGCGAACGCGACAAGATGATCAAGACGTGCAGCAAATGCCACTCCTCGAAGTTCGCCAAGAGCGAACTCCAGAAGGGCGACGACATGATCAAGTCCGTCGACCGCCTCATGGCCGAGGCAATTCGGATCGTGGCCGGGCTCTACAAGGACGGCATCCTCAAGAAGCCTGACAACTACGCGTATCCGTTCCCGGATTTGCTGACATTCCACGACGCGCCCACCAAGATCGAACAGACCCTGTTCGTCATGTATCTCAAGCACCGGATGCGCGCTTTCCAGGGCGCCTTTCACGCCAACCCGGACTACGCGCTGTGGTACGGATGGAGCGAGATGAAGCAGGACCTGGTGGAGATCAAGACCCTCGCCGAAGAGTTGAGAGCGAAAGCGCAGAAATAGTATTTCATGATTTTACGGAAAAAGGCGGGCCACGGTGTCCGCCTTTTTCATTTGTAATTTCACACGGAAGACGGATGCTGATCCGCCCGCCCGGAGATGCCAACAAAAAAGCGAGCAGATGGAAACCAGCCCGCTTCTTTCCTTTCGGTGTTACGCGCGCTAATGTGAATCGTGTTCGGGATCCAGCACCGACACGACTTCTTCGTAGCGGCTATGCACGGTTTCCACTGCTTCATCCATCTTCGCCACGTCATCGCCCGCGGCGACTTTCACCAGGTCGTCAGCCGCCTGCTTCAGGCTCCCGGCCGCGGACCTGAACTCTTTTTCAACGTCTTTCAAGCGCCGGGGCAAGCTGGCGTCAACCAGGGTCTGGGCCCGTTCCGCCAGTTTCAGGCTGGCTGAACGCAGCTTCTCCACGTTCTTTTCCGGCATGTAATAGTGGTAAATGTAGTACAGTACGGTATGGAATTCCTCCAGCTCCCGCAGCTTCGGCCGAACGACCCTTGTCAGGGCTTCAAACTGGGCATGAAGGTCCTCCACCGCGTTCAACAACGCCTTGTCGTTATCCTCAGCAGCGGCCTTCTTGTAATCCTCCGCCGCCTGTCTCAGGCCCGCGACGGCTTCCCGCCACTTCCCTTCCTTTTCGTGCAACTGGTGCGGCAACTCGTAGGCTTCAATTTTTTCAACGAATTCCTGGACCTGCGGGAGAAGCTCCTTCATTTCCTGGTAGTCCTTCGACGGCCAGGCCTGGTGCCAGAGGACGTAGATCACTTCGTGGAATTCGTCCAGGATGGCGACCTTCGGCGGGGCGTACTCCTCCCCGTCCTGGGCCTGCGCCGAACCCGGACCGAGCGCCACGAACATAACGGCAAGCGCTGATGCGATGATTATTCTTCGCATGCAAATCTCCTTACGTGATGATAAAACCTGGGAACAATTGGTTCTCTATGTGAAAAGACAGAATATCCCTGGCATGTCATGCACAAAAATGAACCCTCGCCGACGAATATACAAGTCCGCCGAGCGCTCAGTACACCGTGTCCTTGACCGTGGTTTCGACTTCGAATTCCGGCGGGTCTTCCAGGTGGCGTTTCACCGCGCACTGCTCCGCCGCACGGACTAACGCCTGGTGGTATTTCTCGGGGAAATCCGCGGGGACCTGGATATCGAGGCGCACCTTGCCGATCATGCGCCGCACGGGGTCGAATTCCATGCGCTGCACCAGCTCGATGCCCTCTGTGGGAATGCCCCGTTGCTGGCAGAAGCCCAGCACGTAGATACCCGCGCAAGTCCCGATGGAAGCCAGGAACAGTGTAAACGGCTCGGGTGCGCTTCCCTCTCCCCCGGCAAGGCGCGACTGGTCGGTCCTGATAGTAAACCCGTTTACCACTGCGTCAACCTTTTTCCCGCCCGGAAAAACGATTTTCATTTCCATGCATGTTCTCCTTTACGTGGTTTCTTGTTCAGTGTCGATTTCATATACAATACGATGCGGAACGCGGGAATTCGATTCCCCGCGAGTCTAGCGGCGGCACGGGGAGAGAAAATAAAAAACTGTATTTTTCACTTGATAAATGTGTGTTTTTTGTACACTATCAACGTTAAGAAATCAGGATGGGGAACCTTCCGTGCTAAGCGGAAATCCAACGATATAGAGTGTTATTGTAGTGAAAGCAGTTGAGGGGAGATCATGAAGACAAAAATATCGATATCCGCCGTAGTCACCTTCGTATTCGCGTGTGCAGTGGCAGTATTGTTGAACTCCTGCGATTCTCCTTCCCCTTCAAACCAGTCGCCAAATTACTTCACTTCACTTAAAGAAGCTTTCAAGCACCCGGAAAGGGTGCATATCCTGAGTTTATCCGGGCAGGGTCTGGCGGAATTACCTCCGGAGATAAAGGTACTGAAAAACATGTATCAGTTGCATTTGACAGATAACAGATTGCGTACGTTTCCCAGCGAGATCGGAGAGCTGTCCAAACTGGGATTCTTGGCGGCGGGAGACAATATCATCGATTCGCTTCCCCCCGCCCTCGCCAAGTGCCCAATCTTCTGGCTCGACCTGCGAAATAACCGGTTGCGGCACCTGCCGGAGGAACTCGGGCAGATAAAAACGCTGGAATGGGTAAACCTGGAGAACAACCAGCTTTCCTCCATTCCCGCCACCGTGACCGATATGCCCAAGCTGCATACTCTGAAACTGAAAGGGAACCCCATTACGAATGATGAGCTTGAAAAAATCAAGAAACAATTGCCGGGTACCAAGATTGAATTCTGATCATGATTTCTGGGGACTTCTAAAAACCAGTCATTGCGAGGGCGAAGTCCGCCACGAAGTGGTCCCTTCCACAAAGTGGCCGCTACGCAGCGGGAAGCAATCTATATATTTGAATGGGATTGCTTCATTCGCCCGGGGCGAATTCATTCGCCTGCGGCGAATTCTCAATGATAATAAATGAACTGTGTTTTTAGAAGTATCCTTAAATAACCTTACACCTTTCCATCATTTCCACACCGTGTTTCCGTTCGCGTCGGTCTTGATCAGCCAGTAAAACGGGAGTTCACTTTCCCTGCCCGAATATGATTCACCGGCCATGACGAATCCACCATCTCTCAGTTCACTCACCGCGTAGCCGAAGTCGCTGCGTTGATCATCACCAAACGTACGCTCCCAGACTGTATTCCCCTGGCTGTCCAACTTGATCAGCCACGCGTCTTCGGAATGGTTTTTCCAAATGGAATATCCCGTAGTCCCGACAATGATATAGCCTCCATCTTTTGTCTGGTATACTTCCTCCGGCTTTGTTCCTACCTTTTTACTCACCCACTGCAAGTTCCCCTGGCTATCGGTTTTAATTATCCAGGCCCAGTATTTCAATCCTACACCCTCGCTGAGAGGCACATATGTGCCGATGATATAGCCGCCATCTATAGTTTGTTTGAAACAAACGACTTCGTTCCATTCACCAGTATCCACAAATTTTTCCCATATAATGTTTTTGTCTGAATCGATTTTTAACAACCTTGGAACGCGACTAATTGCAATAAAACCATTGTTTATTGTTTTTATGATATCCTTTAATTTCGTGTACTTCGTAAATTCTTTTTCCCTGATAACATGCCCCGGATCCTTTATTTCAAGAATTAATGCTCGTAAATATGTACCATAAGAATCATTATCTCCAACGATAAAGAACAAGCTGTCGTTTACCTGGCATACTGCTTCCGGGTCTAATCCAGCCGTTCTGATAATTTCTTTCTTCCAGAGCACATCCCCATTGCCGTTTATTCGACAGAGGAACGCTGAAACTCTATTCCACCATATATCACCAAGCAATATATAACCACCGTCAGATGTCTGATCCATATCCTGAAAATAAATACTATCACCAGCAGTATAGACTTTTTTCCACAATACGCTACCTTCGCTATTTGTCTTCAACAAGGAAAGGTTAGAATTACTATGGCCGAAAATGTAATAACCGCCGTCATCCATTTCCAGAATGCGACCTGCACGTAAAAAACTGTCTTCGTTGTATGTCTTCGCGTACCCGAGAGATGGTATTTCCGGCTCTACCGTGCAACGTATATCAATCAGGCAGAGAAGAAGGATTGAGAGAATGAGAGAGCTCGTGAATATGGTGTTTTTCCTCGGCATACCATTATCCTCCGCGGGTCTGAAACATGGTTTTATTGCGAGTGGCATTGAACGGGAAGCGCTTCCTGCTCATGAAGACAGGGCCTGGAGAACGTATCCCCTGCAAAAAAGAAGCGGCCACCGCGTTTCCGCCGCTTGGACATCCGGCGTCATACATGGGAATCTGAAACATGAGTTCCTCCTGTCTCTTCCAGCTTCGAAAAGCAGAGACAGAAGAACCGCGTTCATGCATGGCAAACCTCCTCAAGATACCTGCACAGAGTAAGAAACGCGTTTTAAAAATGCAATTACAAAAAACAGGATGGTGAGGGAAAGTCTCGTCCGAAAGTCAAACAGGGGCTAACTCATGAGAATACATCTTGCACTTTTCTTCATCCTCCCGTTTGTCACACTCCCATCTCTTCCAGCAGGAAATCCGCCCCGGCCAGCTCGGACGTGATGAAAAGGATGTACCGGATGTCGACGGCAATCGACCTGCTGTAGCGCTCCGACCACTGGTAATCGTTGATCGTGGCTTCCCAGGCCCGGTCGAAGTTCACGCCCACCAGCTCGCCCAGCGCGTTCAGTACCGGGCTGCCGGAATTACCCCCCGTGGTGTCAGTGTTGTACAGTATGGCCACGGGGACGTCGCCAAGAATGGGATCAAGGAACCGGCTCTGCTTGCGCTTCTCATACAACCCGAACAGAGTTTCCGGCAGGTCGAACGGATCCCGTCCGGTGTACTTTTCGATCACCCCGGTCAGTGTCGTGACGGGTGAGTACCAGGTGGCGTCGGCCGGTGAATAGCCGCGGATGTAACCGTAGGTAAAACGTATCGTGCGATTGGCGTCGGGGATGAAATCGACGTTGCCGTGCGCCATCTTGGCGTCCAGCAACCGCGCCCGCAAAGCCTGGAGCTCGCCTTTCCTGCGGGTGGATTCGCTGTCCGCCCGCCGGTACTCGGCTTTCAGCGCGTCAGCGAAAAAGAGGAGCGGCGCGTCCGCCGGGGAAACCTCATCCCACTTCTCCGACAGGAGATGAGCCAGGCGCACGGAATCCGTGAGTGGCGTGCGCGCGTAGACCGATTCAACGAAAGAAGCAATCCGCTGCCGGGCCAGCGTGCCCGTGGCCCCCGCCAGGATTTTGTCCACTGCTTCGATGCGCTGCCCCGGGGATAGCACGGCAGCCTCCTCCAGCAGGCGCTGGAAAAACACCTTGTCCACGCGGGGGATGAGATACCTTGAGAAGCGCTGCAGCCTTGTCAGGAACGCGCCGGCGTCATCGCGCTCTTCAACCGGTTTCCGCATGTAGTCCGCTGTCGCACCAGCCATCTGCAGCAGCGCCACGGATCGCCGGAGCTGCCGGAACAGGAAATCCCGCCGGGCTGTGGCGCGCATCTCCCGGTAAATATCCCCGATCCGCGGAAGGACATCCGCCCACTTCGCCCTCCTTCCCGCGTCCGCTTCGATCCAGGTCTGGAGCCTCGCTTCGTCCTCCACCCGGCGGTCGACCAGGTGAAGGCGGCGAAGGCCCTTGAGCTTGCCCCGGTAATTCTTCATGGTGTTCGAGAGGCCCTTGATCCAGCTCGACAGCTTGAGCTCCAGGGCACGGTCGTTCTTTCCGGCTTCGGTCAGCACGCCGATCTGGAAGTCGTACCAGTCCGCCGTCCAGGGCAGCGTCACGTCCTCGTTGTAAGAAAGGAAATAGGACGTTGTGTGCCGGTAGGTGCGCCCGGGATATCCCAGGAGAAAGACGAAATCCTCCTCGTGCACTCCCTTGGGCGCGACCTTCAGGTGGCGCTTCGGTTTGAACGGAACGTTGTGCTCGGAATAGGAAGCCGGGGATCCGTCCGGCGCCACGTAGGCCCGGAGGAACGAGAAATCACCCGTGTGCCGCGGCCACATCCAGTTGTCCTCCTCGCCCCCGTAATTCCCGATGTCCAGAGGTGGCACGTACACGAGGCGCACGTCCCGGATGACACGGTACCGGAACAGCACGTAGCTTTTTCCCGGGAACATCTCCGCCACTTCGCACTCCAGTCCCGGGTTCTCCGTCTCCTCCCGCCGGGCCAGCTCGCCCATGCGACGGCCGACGACGTCCATGCGCTCTATCGGATCCATGTCCTGCGTGATGCCACGCAGGATTTCATCCGACACGTCGCGGTAGGAGTCGGTGATCCGGCAGGTGTAACCGCGGGCGGGCGCTTCCTCTTCACGGGTCCGGGCGAGGAATCCGTTTTCCAGGTAGTCGTTTTCCGGGGTCGATATGCCCGCTACCGCCCGGAACGCCACGTGGTGATTGGTCAGGATGAGTCCATCCGGAGAGACGAATTCTCCCGTCCCTCCTCCAACGATACAGATGGCATCCACCAGGCTCACGCCGTCGGGATTGTAAATTTCTTCCGGCTCGATTTTGAGTCCCTTGGTCTTGAGGTCCAGGCGTGAGATCTCGCTCAGGGGATACATGCCCTCGTCGGCTGCGCCGAAGGGCACGATCGCCAGGAGAAGGATGATGACGGCCGCGAATCGGATGGAATGCTTCATGTCGGTGCGTGTTTACTGGAACAATACGATGCTGGATAATAAATAATTTCCAATGATTGGAAAACAGACGGAGTTGTCCCACTGTGGGTGTATAAGCGTATGTGCGTATAAGCGTATAAGCGTATGTGCGTATGAGCGTATATGCGTATGGGCGTATATGGGTGAATGAATGAAAGGGTGGAAGGGATGGTCGAGACAAGCGGC
>JAADGX010000246.1 GCA_013152135.1 Chlorobiota bacterium | reverse complement strand
GTCCAACATGCTTTGCAGGTCCGGGGTTTCGGCGATTTCATCCACGAAATCAGGCTTGCGGCGGTACTCATCGAGCGTCGCTTCCCGTATCAACTGCGGAAGACGGCGCTGGATACCCTTGCGGGCGATTTTCTCGGTATCAAGGCCGTGGTGGTCCTGGACACAGGCCAGCTCGTGTTTCCCCAACCGACTGCTGAGTTTCAGGCCGGTGTCAAAATAGGGTTTTGCGTAGGTACGCAACCGGTATCCGTTTCCTCCCACCTTGTTTCCAATACGTCCGGCGTACTTCCTTCCATAGCCGAGTGTAACGCCAACGGAAAAATCCGCTTGTCCCGGCATAATCCACACCGGCAAAGCTATCTCCCGTCCACCGAAAGACAATCGCACGAGATCGTTGTTTTCCAGGCCGAGCGCTTGCGCCGTTCCGGCACTCATGACCGCCGCATTATCCCATGTAAGTTTCGTCACTGGGTCAGGGAATTCCTGGAGCCACCCGATATTGGCAAAACGCCCGTCGAAAACGGCCGGTGAAGGCTGGAAGACGATTTCCAGGTTGCGTGCAGAAAGAGAAGGAGTTTCCGGTTTGTTCTCCACAAGAAGGGAATGAACTGCCATGGCATCGAGGTCTGTCTTTTCTTCCTGAATTTCAAACTCCAGGAGACCATCGTGCAAAACCTTCTCCCATTCCTTTTCAAACGACGCGCCCGGAAGGAATGAGCTCCACGTTTCCCGAACGAGATCATATCCTTTTTGCACCGAGTCTCCAGCGAGCAACCCGGCAATTTCAACAACGCTCATACCATGGTACAGCGGTGCGATCAGGGGTTGTATGACGCCGACAAAACCATCCACGCTGCCAACGTCACCCCAGCTCTCCAAGTAATGATGCCGGGGCACGTGCCATGCTGCGAACGGTGACGTTTCATCGACGTGGGTGGAAAGCTGGACAACCGTTTCCACAGCCTCCATGGCCGCACGAACGTCAAGATCGGGCGGAGAGAAGTACACGGGATTGGTGTCGAGAACGACCAGCGTCTTTACCTTCCCGGCTTTCATGTCGCTAATCAACGAGACGAATTCATTGGTATCTGAAACGAGCGCAAAAGGTAGTTTCTTGTAAGCAACCGTCGTTCCAGCATTCCCCAATGCCTTGTTTATGGCAGCGACCAGCGCGTGAACGTGCGGAGGTTGTTTTCTCCCCGCCAGTACAAGAGCGGATTTCCCGGCGCGAACCAGGTCCGATGCCACGGCCCGTATCCAATTTCTCTTTTCCTCCGAACTCCTCGCTCCGACTGATCTTCCAGGGATTGTCAATCCCATGTTCCGCAGTTCATCCGCCACGGCAAGTAAAAAGCCGTACATCTGCGAGGCCGGCATTACGAGTCGATGATCCGCCATGGTCGTGGTCTGTGTGAGTGAGCTCTCGACCAGATAGAGGCGGTTCATGCTATCGGTTTCCTCGACAACACGACGGCGCTCGGCGAAACCGCGGGCATTGACCAGGCTGCGGCTTTCCGTACCCAGGAAATCAGCGTCGATCGCGAGGACAATATCCGCGCGTCTGAAATCGTACACGGGCTGTACCGTTCGCCCGAAAGCCGTTTGCATCCCCCGGCGGATGTTTTCATCATCCACCGGTTCATACGCAATCCATCGAGCGGATGGATACCGCTCAAGAAATTTTATCCGCAATCTATGAAGAGTCGGAGAAGCAAACGCTCCCGACAACACGGCCAGACCCTCACCCTTATCGACAACGTGCTTTTCCGCCAGCGTTTTCCACGCGTTCGCAAAGGTAGCGATCGAGGACTCAGCGCCGTTATGCAGGACAAACTGGGAACGGTCGGGATCGTAGAGGTCGAGTATGGAGGCATTTGCCCAGACATTGGAGGAACGCCCTGTCAGTGGATTCGCGTCGTTGCCGGAAACATGTACCGGCCGCCCTTCACGGCTGTCCCCCAGCAGGGTGAAGCATTCCGTTCCGAACGGCATCGAAGTAGCATACTTCTGCACAGTACCCGGAATAACGCCCTCCGGCCGGGAAACATAGGGAACGATTTTCTCCTCGGGCCTGCGGCAACTTGCCAGTCCCGCCAGGGCCAGCGACGCCCCCATGAGCGTGAGAAATGACCGTCGATTCATGTTGAACGGCTTTTCCACTCCCTCGGGGAATTCCCGCTCCAGCATTTCACGGTAGGCGGGATCCATCTTCCGGTGGCGCAAGCTCCGCCAGTACTCTACCGGGTTGCCATTACTGCTATTGTTATCGTGAGCTTGACTCATCTATGACATCCGGAACACGTTACAGGAGGTTTGATATTGAATTTTTTCACGATCGCCTTCCCCGCGTCCTCCTGGTCCGGCGGAGGCTGCCAGCCCATAACTGTAACCTGGTCGCGGGGTCGAAGGTGCGGGGCGGGATTGCGATGACAATCAAGGCACCAGCTCATGCTGAGCGGCTTTTTCTGCTCCACCACTTCCATGGTGGCGATATTCCCGTGGCAACTTTCACATCCAACACCCACGCTAACGTGGGCGCTGTGATCGAAATACACGTAGTCAGGGGACTTGTGAATCCGCACCCAAAACATGGGCGTTTTTTTCTCCCAACTGGCACGAATCGGGGCCAGTTTTGGGCTGTCAGGCTTGATCATGACGTGGCAATTCATACAGGTCTGGGTGGGCGGCACCATCGCAACCGGTGATACTTCGACGCCGGTGTGACAATAGCGACAATCCATTCCAAGTTCACCCACGTGGAGCTTATGACTATACGGGACGGGTTGCTGGGGCGCATAACCCACATCCGTGTACCACGGCGACCAGTAGTACCAGATTCCCAGAACAACAAGGATGATGAAAAGAATTGCCGAGGTGACGACAAGGACCGGAAGCCGATTGGTCCATTCAGGGAATATTTGAGCCAACGTTTCTCCTCGATACGATACAACCAGACATGGGATGTACTATAAACGATGCAACCGTGTTGGGGTGTTATCTCTTTCCGGAATGGAATTCAGATGATGTGCAAAATAACAATTCGATTGTTCTTACTAAACGAACAAATCCCATGGGAATGCGGACCTCCGACTTTAAAATTGTATTTCACGTGAAGAAATCATACTATCTCCTGAAGAATAAACATCTCTGGTGGATATGAATTCCTGGTTTAATACAGTATGACGATTATGGAATTGCGGTTTTTTATTTTTCGGGTTCAATCATGTTTCAATTACTAAACCGGCTTCATTTTTCATAGATCCTGCCAATAAATGGGTAAACATTGAACAGCAAAGCAAAAGTTCCATGAGCACCTACGTGCTCATGAAAATTCTCGAATCGGCTCCCGGCAAGTACGACACCGGCATTCGAATTATAACACTGGGAAAGCTCGATAAAGCGTACGACCGCCTTGCAGGCTACATCTCCAGTGGAGATCACGTACTTGACATCGGGTGCGGGACAGGGGCACTGACATTGCGGGCAGCACGGAAAGGCGCCCGCGTGACGGGGATTGACATCAACCCCGAGATGCTGGATACAGCGCGCAAGCGGCTTTCCGAAGCAGGGCTCCAGGACCGGGTCGAGCTGCGTGAAATGGGGATCGCGGAACTCGGGGGTGAACCGTCCGAATCGTACGACGTTGTGATGAGTGGGCTGTGCTTCTCCGAGCTTACGCCGGACGAGGTGCGTTTCGGACTGCACGAGATCCACCGGATTCTGAAGCCCGGCGGCCGGCTGTTGCTCGCCGACGAAATCGTATCGCGCTCTCCGTGGAAACGTATCCTCAACGGGATCGCAAGGTTCTTTCTTTCCACTATTACTATTCTTATGACGCAAACCACGACAAGGGCGGTGAAGGACTTGCCGGAGAAGGTCCGGGAAGCGGGGTTCCACATCAAGGACATGCGAACCGGTCGCATGGATAATTTCCTGGAACTGGCAGCCGTAAAGCCTGCCCGGGAGGACGAATCGTGAATGCTCTTTCCTACGCTTTTTTCAACGCCGTCGAGACAGGCTTGCGCGGCTTCCCCATCCCCTGCCGAACCGGCCTGGTATCCATCGGCTCGCCTGATCGCGACGCGCCCGTTTTCCTCACCTGCAACTACCATCTCACGGTCCTGCGCGTCAAGAAGGCTTTGCAAGGGATGAATTGCTACCTCCTCGTGGCCAACAGCAAGGGATACAACGTGTGGTGCGGCGCCGCGGGGGGACATTTTTCCACACACTCCGTCGTTTCAGCGCTGACCACGAGCGGCATCCAGGATCGCGTGGATCACCGGCGGGTGGTGTTGCCGCAGCTTGCCGCGACCGGTGTCGAGGGGAGGGAGATCGACCGGCGAACCGGCTGGACGGCGCTCTGGGGCCCCGTGTACGCGAAGGATATTCCCCCTTATACGGCGAACGCGTTTTCGAAAACCCGAGAGATGCGGAAAGTCCGCTTTCCACTTGGTCAACGCCTCGAGATGGCGGTGATGTGGGCGTTTCCCTTTTCCCTCATCGCTTCGCTGCTCACGTTTTTCCTATGGCCGGATTTCCTTCTGCCTGTCAATCTTCTCCTGTGGGGTGTTCCGCTGCTGACGTTTCTCTCGTTCCCTCTTTACTCGCGAGGGCTGAACCCGCAAGCAAAAAGGATGGAGAGATTCAGTGCGTACACGGTCATCTTCGACTTCAGCAAGATTCCCCTTATACTGTGGGCCGTTTTCCTCGTCGGCCTGGTAACGTTCGGCCTTGTTGCCAATCATGCCACGTGGGAGTTCATGCTGCGCTGGGGCTTCGCATCACTCCTGGTTATTCTCATTATCAGCATCGACCTCATGGGAAGCACTCCCCTGTACAAGAGCGGTTTGCATGAAGACCGCATGCTCAAGGTCCAGCTCGATGTCGGGAAGTGCAAGGGAGCGGGTTTCTGCGAACAGGTCTGCCCCCGCGATTGTTACGAGGTGGATCGCCAGCGGCATACGGCGCGCATCCCCCGTGCCGATCTCTGCGTGCAGTGCGGAGCCTGCATCGTGCAATGCCCGTTCGATGCCCTGCAATTCGTGAGTCCAGGCGGGGAGATCCTGACCCCGGAAACGATCAGGAAGTACAAGCTGAATATGATTGGAAAACGCCTTGTTCGCGTGTGACACGGTTGCGTGTGCTCTCATCGGGATTATTCCCTGCTTTTGAAAAGCCCAGGCTTTGCAATGCCATGCGCCGCTCTTTTCACGAATTCACTAACCTTTTGATCATGAGAACCCTGGTACCAGCCATCCGGCAACCGCTTTTCTTCGCTCTCCTCCTGGTTACGGCGATGGCATTGAGCGCGGTTCTTCCCCGGAATTCCCGCGCACAGGTTCGGTGGACGTCCATCGGGCCAAACGGCGGCGACCGACACGTCATTTACCTCCATCCCGCGAATCCCCGGATCGTTTTTACAGGCGGGGCGGGTGGGTTCCTCTACCGGTCGACCGACAGCGCTGAATCCTGGGAGAGCCTAGCGTCAGACGCTGTTCTGGGCTCGCTCAGTGTCCGGGCAATCGTTGTTCATCCGGACCGCCCCGAGATCATCCTGTGCAATGCCGTCCCTCTCGGAATGTACAAGTCGACGGATCGTGGGCGCACATGGAACCAGCACAACACCGGTCTTCGCGCTCTACAGGCCTCGACGTTGCTGGTAGATAAAAAGGATCGCAACACCGTTTACGCGGGCATGCTTTCCAGCAAAGGAAGAGAGGTGGATGGCGGGGTCTATGTATCGTATGATTTCGGGGATTCCTGGAGTGCCATGAACGATGGCCTCGGATTGACAAGTGTCACCAGGATTTATTCCGGCACCGATGGAACGCTTTACGCGGCGACGTTGGGACAAGGCCTGTTTGTCTACGACCGGAACGGACAGACGTGGAAACCATTGTTCTACGGTCCCGACAGCCTCATCACAGCCGTGGCCGTGAGCCCCCGTGACCCGCGAGTCCTGATCGCCGGCACTTTTCAGAGCTGGCTGTTCCGGTCGAAGGATGGCGGAACAAACTGGCGCTCGCTTGCGCGTCCGACCGAAATTGGAACAGATACGCCTGCAGTCTGCTACGACATCGCCTTCGATCCTCAAAATCCCGACATCGTCTGGACACGGCTTGCCAATCCACATGAAATGCCCTTCTACAGGACACAACGGCTGGGGGGAAGCGGAACGTTTTTCAGCGTTGACGGTGGTGACACCTGGAAGCTCCGAAAAGGCGGATTCAGTCAAATCGTTATCGACGGGCGCTCGCCATTGACAAACGACGCATATCCTCCCCGTTCCAGCGTTATTTACATGACGGGAGGCGGCGGGAGTGCTATAACAAAATCCACGGACGGCGGTGTTTCTTTCCGGCCGAAAGTCAACGGCATTCATTGCGTCTTCAGCAATTTCGTCCTGGCGGACAAGTACGGCCGCTTGTTCGCGGGAGCGGAGAAGGGGTTCGAGCTGTCAAGAGACGGGGGCCTGACGTGGCAGCAAATCAGGTTCACCGAGGCAAAGGGAGAACGGGTCGGCTACAAGTGGCACGTGACGGTCGATCCGGTTGATTCGAGTATCGTTTATTGTGCCAAGGGAGAGTTTGCCCATTTTCAACACCTGGGTAAAGGGTTGTTCAAAGTCGATGTGTCCCGGAATACCGGCGAGGTGCTTCCAGGTACGCAAGGTACTGGTGTCTGGATGTCACGGTGCGGCATGACGTGTGACACGCTTTACATCGCGACACAGGGCCACGGCGTCTGGAAAAGTACGAACGGTGGCCTGGAGTGGAAGATGCTCCGGGATGGATTGGAGGAATTAAGCGTGACAAGGGTTTTCACGTCCCGCTCTTCCGGCGAGCTCCTCTACTGCGTCACCCGGACCGATACCGGGCGCGCATGGTCGTCAACCAGGCAGTCGGAACGCGGGGGATTTTACCGCTGGAACGAGACTACTTCCTCCTGGGAGAAACGCATTACGGGAATGCCAGGTCCCATCGCCGTATCCGACCTCGCCGTGGCAGCCGGTGATGAAACCTGGTTATACGTGTCCACGTTCGCCCACGGGATCTACCGCAGTACGGATGGAGGAAATCACTGGGAAGATGTTTCTCCTCCAGGAGTAGAGAAGGTGTATTCTCTCACTTTGTCACCCGCTGACCCCAATTACCTTTTCGCGGGAACGGCGTTTCAAGGCGTCTGGAGAACGGCCGACGGGGGCAAAACCTGGACAGACACGAACG
>JAADGX010000172.1 GCA_013152135.1 Chlorobiota bacterium | reverse complement strand
GAGAGCGAGATCGGGTGAAGCTTCGAGGTCAACGCCTTCGGATTCGGCAAACCGGATGAGGCTGGCGATCCGGGCGTGGGCGTATTGGAGATAGTACACGGGGTTCTTCTCGGATTGCTCGCGCGCCAGTTCGAGGTCGAAGTCGAGGTGGGTGTTGGCCGCCCGCATGACGAAAAAGTACTTCACCACGTCGGCGCCGACGTCATCGATGAGATCGTCGAGGGAATAGACCTTGGCTGAGCGCTTGGACATCTTCACCGATTCCCCGCCTTCAACGAAACTCACCATCTGGTGGATTACCACCCGAACGTGATCGGTCGGCAGGCCCATGGCCCGCACGGCGGCCAGGACATCGGGAATGGTGGCGATGTGATCGGCGCCAAAGATGTCGATAACCTGGTCGTAGCCCCGCAGGATTTTTTCGCGATGGTAGGCGACGTCGGGCAGGCGGTAGGTGGGTTCGCCGGTGCTCTTGACGAAGACCCGGTCTTTCTCGGCTCCGAACTTCGTGCTCCGGAACCACACCGCGCCTTCCTGTTCATACACCAGGCCCTTTTCTCTCAGGATGGACAGGACCTCGTCGATCTTGCCGTCCCTGTAAAGCGTGTCCTCGTTAAAGAAGATGTCGTGGTGAACCTCGAGCCGTTCCAGCGTTTCCTTGATGCGGGCAAAGCACCATTCCTCGCCTCGCTTCCGAAAGAAATCAATGCTTTCCTCCCGCTTGGAATCACCAAACTCCTCCTTGATTTCCGCCGCAATCTCCTTGATGTATTCGCCGTTGTACAGGCCCTCTTCCATTTCCACTTCATCGCCCAGCGCCTGCAAGTACCTGATTTGCACCGACCGGCCCAGGTTCTGCATCTGCACTCCGGCGTTGTTGAAGTAGTACTCGCGCGTCACGTTCCAGCCCGACCACTCCAGCAGGTTGCAGATCGCCGCTCCCAGGCAGACCTGCCTTCCGTGCCCGGCGTGCAACGGCCCGGTGGGGTTGGCGCTGACCCATTCCACGTTGGCGGATCTGCCCTTGCCCGTTTCGACCTTGCCGAACGAAACACCCGCCTCCAGGATTTCCGCCACGCGGGACACGATGTAACCGGGGTTCATACGGATGTTGATAAAGCCGGGACCCGCGGGTTCCACCGCGCTGATCATTGCCGGATCGAGCTCCAGCGCCTCGATGAGACGGACGGCGATTTCCCGTGGATTGCTCTTTTCCACTCGCGCGAGCTGCAAAGCGACGTTTGTGGCAAGGTCGCCGTGCTGAGGCTGCTTGGGTATCTCGAACTGGATCTCTTCTTTCGGGAAATCGATGCCGAGTTTTTTCAGCGCGTCATGAAACGCGGTACGAAGGTATTCAACCATGCTCTTGAATCAGACAAAGTACAACAAATGCACGACCCGCCTTCCACAAGGATCGTGTCTATTCACCACACAGTTCGGATGATACACGCCGTGCGGCTTCCGACTGATGCACAGGCCTCAGGCCGATTTAAAGGTCTTCATGTATTTCCTCCATGGGCGCGTCGCCCCAGAGCCTTTCCAGGCTGTAAAACTGGCGCGTCGCAGGGAGGAAGATGTGCGCAACAACGTGCACGTAATCGAGCAGAACCCAGTGGAGGTTCTGTTTTCCTTCCTGGTGGTGCACTTTTCCCGCGACCGGAATCATCTTGTCCGTGATGCTCTCGGCGATGGCCTTTACGTGTGTATCCGAATCGCCGTGGCAGATCACGAAAAAGTCGGTCATGTCAGAAAGTGAACGCAAGTCGAGGATGATGATATCGTGCGCTTTCTTTTCCAGTGCGAACCGGGCGACGGCTCGTGCGAGTTCTTGTGATTCCACGTGTTTCCTGCTATTGAAACGGCGTAAGTTGTTTATAATCCTTTCCGATGACCAGGGTGACCGAGATGTAATAATCGGGATTGATAATCTGCTCGATGTACTTATGATCGATCCCCAGCACGTCGGCTACTTTGCGGGCCCGCTTGAGATTCCCGATGCGATCGATGAGATACGTGTGTTCGATATCGAACGTCTGGTGGTTGGTGGTGTTGACCACGTCGAAGTGACGGTCGCGAAGGTACTTCGCAACTTTGCTGGCGACGCCTTTCACACCGCACCCGTTTTCCACGTCGAGCTGGATGACTTCGTTCGGTCCCAGCTCGGGATTGACATCCGGCTTGAAGAGTTCCACCGCCACGGTGTATAGAAGGAAAAACACTACCACGCCCAATACGACAATCACGATGTTCAAAAGAACATTCTTCGGGCTGGAGTGCCGGGGATGGGAAGAAGTCGTCTTTCTCATGCCTCGTTATCTGTATTCAAATCTCACCGGTGCTAATATACGAATTTTCACGCCGCCGGGAATTCCCCGCGAGGCAATCTTCGATAAATCGTCGCCGTGCGCTGCGTACTCCCGCTACTCCGGCTGTGCAAGCTTTCCAACTTGTTCGATAACCACTGGTTGCGGACATGAAAAAACCGGGACAGGGCCCGGCTCCGCAGGACGCTTCTGCTCCAGCGCGAATCACTCGTCTTTCTCCCAGGAATCGAAATCCTGGCCCCACCCCAAGCCGTTATAGCCGTACCGGTTGTAATACGGATTGTATCCCGTGCCCGGCGGAAGTCCCCGGTATTGCAGGGATATCTTGAAATCCTTGGACGGCGCGTAATCTATCGAAGCGCGCTTGAGATAGATGCCTGAGAAATCCTGGGAGAATTTCGAACCAAGAGATGAAAACGGTGAGGTAATAACGCTGACATCCGCACGGATGGTCAGAGGATCGAACAGGCGATACCGCATGCTGTTCGTGTACTCCATGTATCCCAGGCCGAACGAACCGTAGCTCTGGTATCCCATGGAGAAACTGTGACGCATTTCCAGGCGATCGAGATTGAAAATATTGGAGAGAAAGCTCTCACCGCTCGGTTGCACTACCGATTCCTTGATCGACGGAGGCTTCGGTTCGGCGCCGCGAAACTGGCCGCGTGCGGTAAATCCGGCCATCCCCAAGCACAGTGTAATGATGAATATCGCTTTCATTTTACCCTCTTGAGCCATACATTACGATGGTAAAGATTTGCGAGTTGAAAAACAAGCCCAATACCCGTACAGCATTGTCGATTGTCCCCGGCCAGAGGCGATTACCCCGGCCAACGAGGCCCTTGCACACGTCAGAGTCCTGAAAAACCAAAACCGCATAAACGAACGCCCGCTTCCTTCAAGTTCATGAACGGTATTCCGCAAAAACCTGAAAGCAACGTCCCCGGCATCGTAGTGGCGATCCTGATTTTCGGCATCGTGCTGGCGGGCCTTTTCGCAACGCAGCACATCATCGTCAAATCCTTTATCCAGGCGTTCTTCCCGAACTATACGCTTTACACGGACGTCTTCCCTGGCGAATGGCTCATTACTTCCAAGTCTTTCACGGGAGGAAACAAGTTGTCAACCCGTGAAATGGAGATCGGCAAAGTACTGGAAAGAATCCGTCTCAGGAAGTATAACCAATCAAACCAGGATTTGAACTTGTTCTGGGGGAAACAGGACTTGAAACAGAAGAGCCACAAACGTGGCGGAACGATCTACTTCATCAAGCCGAACCTCGTGCTGTTCCCGTTGCACATATTCGTCGCGACAATATTGACGTTCCTCATTCTTCTGTACTTCCCGCCCAGTCCGCGGCTCAATCCTCTCCGGCACAGCATTCAGCGGGAATACGAGCGCTTGTCCTTCCTGTTGTACAAGCAATTCACCGCGCACGGCCTGGATTTCGATAAAGTCGTTGCCTTACCGGAAAAAGAGCGCGAGCGGAAAATTCTTCAATCAACCTTGTCGGAAATCGTAACCTCGGAGGTGGAGGATTACCTGAAGATCCAACGCTGGGTACGGGGCGAATCGGCGAATCCCACGATTCCCATCACGTTTTTCTTCCGCTACCGGATCTCTTCCGCCTACAGTAACGTGATCCAGGGACTCGTCTCCGGGGGCGCCGGCATCTTGATCTTCGTCATCGGGCTTCGGGGATTGAAGCTCATCCCGCCCGAGGAACCCTCCCTGATCCTGATGGCCTTGTTCCTGGAGTTCATCCTCCTGGTCATTCTCATGTTCACGTTCGTCGGAACCGCCCAGGAGGAACGACTGGATCGTATCGTCAAGGAACTGGAAGCGGAACAACGGGATGCCATCAAGGAACAGACACATGCCTTGAACCGGTTCATCGACAGCTCGACAACCGGTTCCCGGGCTTCATCTACCCAAAAACTTTCCGACTACGAGGAACGCGCCATCCTCGATGAGGTCATGGCGCTCATGCTGAAATCCCTGGAAAAGAAGAAACCGGGCCATGGATCCTGACAGTATCTTCATCCCGCGGGAAGAGCTTTTCGAGATTTTGAATGATGTCGTAGCCAGGAGCGGCCGGGAAGGCGTGCAGGTGGTCCGACTGGAAGGCGAAACGGGCATGGGCAAAACGGTGGCGCTCAAGTACTACCTCGAACAATCCAGCGCCAATTACCTGGGTTCCTACGCTGCCTGTTCCTCTCCCCTGGGCGACCAGCCTACCACTGTGCTGAAACCGTACCAGTTGCTGAAAGATATTTTCGAGGATCTCCTTTCCAGTCACCGAAACGAACAGCGTCGGTTTCAGCTTATCCGGAATATCTCGCTCACCGTGCTCGCCTGCATCCCGTTTGTCGGTGACCTTGCATACGGCATCAAGGAAATACGACGCGATCTCCAGGAGTACAAACGGGGAAACCGCGATATACGCTACGACCACTTCGAGGAGGAATTCTTCCAGACGTTGGCGAAGCTTTCCTCCGACACCCCTGTCATCATTGTCGTGGACGACTTCCAGTGGCTGGACAGAAAGTCCGCCGAAGCGTTCCGGCGCCGCGTGTGGGAGGAAACGTTTGCCGACAGACCGATCACCTTGATTTTTTCCGGGCGCATGAACGAGGTTCAGAATCAACCGGAACTCCTCGATTTTTGCAACGCCATGTTCCAGAGTGACAGGTTTACCGACATCGTTTTGCCGCCCTTTAACGCGAAACAGATACAGGCTTTTTACAGCACCTGGTTTCCCGGCTCCCGTCCCGATCCGAAACTCGTGGTATGGCTGGAACGACAGACGGGCGGAAACCCCTTCCTGCTGAAATCATACATCAAGCATCTCGTAAGTGAAAGCATTATACACGAGGACGGCTCCATTGCCGGCGACATCGACGACTATACGATCCTGCCTTCCGAAGTCAGGCACCTGTCCGGATGGATACTGAAATCCCTGGAAGACCACGACCTCGATCTCCTGCTTGCCGCCTCGGTGCTGGGTTTCGAGTTTTCCCTGCACGAGCTTTCCCACCTCACGCAAGCTCCCGTTCTTGAACTGATCCGCCGGTTGCGAAACCTGTCGCTTAAACACGGATTGTGTAACCGCGTTGGATACAAGTTCCACAACGGGCGGAAATCAACCGTGTACCGGTTTTCCCAGCACTCCATCCAGACCGCACTTTACAACGAACTGACACGGGAGGAACGCGAAATACTCCATCGCACAGTAGCCCAGTACCTCGACTCGCTGCGCCGGGAAAGCGGCGACGATCTCGACGCGTTGAACTCTATCGCTCCCGCTCTCCAGGTCCATTCACTGCTGGGCAACGAACCCGAACTCGAACTGGAATCGATCATCCTGAAAGCCAGAAATACCATCGAAGCTCTGGACGACAACGCCCTGAGACCCCGCTTGCAGGAACTTGCCGAAAACCTGGACATTCCCGCCCGGGACGTCGAACAACTCTTCGAAGGGGCGCTCACCCAAGCCCCTTACGCCACACACGCCGCGCGGGGTGAAGCGTATCCCGTTATGCGGAGCGATCAAGCGGATCATAGCCTTCAGTCCACCGTCAATTCCATCCTGGGAATCATGCGCAAAGGGCAGTACGCCGAGGCCCTCAGGATACTCGGCAACAGTATTGACCGGGCGCCGCCTGCCACCGTCCATCCCATCATGCATATTCTGCTTGCCTTGTGCTATACGATGATAGGTGAGGAAGAAAAAGCGCGCGCCGCCTACCGGCAAGTAAGTTCTGATGGTCTTTACGGAACGTACAACGCGCTTGCGCACTTCGGATCAGCCCTCCTCGAAGCTGACCGCAATACCACTGAGATGATTGCCAACCTCCAGAAGGTTGTCAAGGTGAACAGCGAGTACGGGCGTTTGTTCAAGTCGGTCACCGCCGCCGTCCTGAAACAGAAGGTGCGGGAATTCCCCAACCTCCAGGTGGAAACCGATCACTTCCCTGAATTCATGGAGATGTCAAGCCGGACCGACACCTGGATGGAACGCTTTTTCCCGCGAACAAGCAGCACGCTCCAGCGCCAACCTTCCGACCGTTGAATAACGCCCGCTTATCGAGAGAACAATCTCTTTCCTTCCCCGTTCCCGATCTCGTAAAAAGCGATTATCTTCCATGTGCTGATGGAAACGAACACTGCGCATAATCGTTCCCTGTTGCGGCAAATGATTCCCGTGCTTCTGCCGCTGGCGGTACTGGTCATCGTCGCGGGGAACCTGGAGATCGATCCGGCGGAAGACGCCCACATCATGTTCCGGTACGCTCACAATCTTGCCGGGGGGTACGGACTGGCGTGGAATCCCGGTGACGCTCCTGTGGAGGGGGCCACGGAATTCCTGTGGACACTCCTGCTTACGGGAGGCGTTATCCTGGGAATCGACGTTGGCGCGTTCGCGCAAGGAGCCGCACTTCTTTTCGCCGGTCTTACGGTGGTTGTTATGTATTTCTCATTGCGACGCCTTCTGGGAGTACGGCCCCTGTTCGCCGCGGGAGCCACGGTCGTTTTCGCGGCGGGGCCGATAAGCGTGCAGGCCCTGTCCGGGTTTGGTACGCCGCTGTTCACCTTCCTCATGGTCTGTTCGTGGATCTGCCTGGCGTTGTTGACGCACTGCGATTACCGGATCCGGGATCGTGCCGCGCGTGCGCTTCCCGTCCTGTGGCTCCTCCTGGGTCTTTCCCGCCCCGAGGGCGTTTTCTTCAGCGTCCTGGAGTTCCTTTCCGCGCTCATCCTGCTTGGCTACGCGAAGACCAGGAACTCCACGGGATCGTCCGCGACGGATTCGCGCGCACCCACAATTCGCGTCTTTTTCAAGTACTGCCTCCTGTTCTTCGCGTTGCCGGGCCTGCTGTATTTCCTGTGGCGCTGGCAATACTTCGGGTG
>JAADGX010000212.1 GCA_013152135.1 Chlorobiota bacterium | reverse complement strand
CCCAGCTCCACCGATCCTTCGCCCAGGAACAGGACGTGGAGTTTCAAGGAACGGTCACGGTTATGGCTACCTCCCGTTACCGCAGACCCTGCCGATCCGTACTCGGCTTTCGTGGCCGTGGGTGGAACAACGGGCGAAAGCAAGATCACCTACCTCACGTTCAGCAAGGAACAGAACAAGATCATCGCTTCCGAGCTTCCGTTTGATTTCAGCCTGGGGAATGCGAAGGTGAGAGTTTCGGCCATCGCCGTGTCGCCTTTCGATTTCGACGTGCTCTACGTTTTGACCAGCGCCGGCCACTTCTTCCGTTCCACGGACGGAGGCAAAACCTGGACGCAAACCCCGGATTTCAAAGCCCCGAAGAATCACTACTTCTACGGCAGCGCCATCGCGCCTTCTCTAAAAACACCGGGTACGATCTTCATCGGTGGGAGCGGTTATTCCAATCCCGGCGTGTTCGTCACGACCGACAACGGCGACACCTTTATCCCCATGAACCGCGGTCTGCCCAAGACACTGGTGTACGAGTTGGCCGTGACCCCAGACGAAAAGTTGCTGTTTGCAGCCACCGCGGTGGGACCTTACGCGTTCAACTTCGCCGACAGCACGTGGTACGATATCGCCGGAGCCACAACGCCGGACCAGACCTACTGGACGGTGGATTACGTTCCGCAACTGAAGACAGCGCGGTTCGGCACCTACGGCCGCGGGATATGGGATTTCAAACTGGAATCGATCCTGGCCGTGTCGCCTCGTCGCAGCAAACCGGTCGATTTCGCGATCACGGCTTTCCCTTCCCCGGCACGGGATGTGGTCACGTTCTCCATCACGACGTCGAAGGCAGCTGAAGGATCGCTCCGGATTTACGACAGCGGAGGCCGCGTCGTGGCGGAATTCAAAGACAGGAGTTTCCGGAGGGGTGCAAACCGCCTCACGTGGAACGGTGCCACCGACGAGGGCTTCCCGCTGCCCTCCGGGACGTACCTCGCCGTGCTTTCCCTGCAGGGACGGGCTACCTACGCGAAGATCCTCCTCCTCCGCTGATCTCAACAGGAGCGCGGAGAAACGCCTTGTTTGGTAGAGATGCACGGGTGCGGTATATTTGTTTCATGGTTTTACCTGTTGAAATACCATTGGAGAAAACGTGTCAGGAACCTTAGTTCTCTTCACTTTTCTCGCCATCGTGGCGGTCGCATCCGCCTTGCTGATGGTGACCCGTCTGAACCCCATTACCAGCGCTATTTATCTCGTTCTTAATTTCATTTCGCTCGCCGGGCTGTATCTGACTTTGAAGGCCCAGTTCCTCGCCGTCATCCAGATCATGGTGTACGCGGGAGCGATCATGGTGCTGGTATTGTTCGTCATCATGCTTTTGAACCTGGAGGACGAACGTGCCCTGTACGACCATATTCCCTGGTCGAAGTACCTGATGTTCGTCCTGGGCGCCGCCTTCATCGTGGAAATGATCACTATTACGGGACTGGCAGGCGCGCCGGTCATCTCCACGATGTCACCGGAAGCCGCAAATATCGGGACGGTGGAATACATCGGCATGGCGTTGTACAATTCGTACCTCCTGCCGTTCGAAATGACTTCGATCCTGCTGCTGTCAGCCATGATCGGGGCCATCGTGCTGGCGAAAAAACGTTTTCCGTAAATCACCGCGAAAACCGTCTATGCTCTCGATTAATTACTACCTCATTCTCAGTGCCGTATTGTTCACCATCGGCGTCGTGGGGGTCCTGACCCGCCGGAACGCCATCCTCATTTTCATGTGCATTGAGCTCATGTTGAATTCCGTCAACCTGACCCTGGTGGCGTTTTCCGCTTATCTCGGCAGCGTGGAAGGCCAGGTGCTCGTCTTCTTCGTGATGGCCGTGGCCGCGGCCGAAGCAGCGGTGGGACTGGCCATCGTGTTGGCCCTGTTCCGCAACCACGTCACCGTGAACCTGGACGAAATCAACATCCTGAAATGGTAACCGTTTCGAGCGAATACAGCGTGCCCGCATCAGCCGCCAACTAACTTTTCGATATTCCTATGCACGAATACGCGTTTCTCATCATCCTCTTCCCTCTCCTGGGGTTCCTCTTCAACGGGCTGCTGGGAAGGTTCATCAAGAGTGAAAAACTGGTCGGAGCCATCGGCAGCGCGGCCGTGGGTCTTTCGTTTCTCGTCGGCGCAGGCATTTTCATCGAGCTCCTGGGCTACGATCCCGAAGCCCGCAGTTTCATGGTCCCCATTTTCGACTGGATATCCACCGGCAGCTTCCACGTCCAGATCGCTTACCAGGTCGACCCGCTTTCGCTGCTCATGGTGCTCATCGTCACCGGCGTCGGTTTTCTCATTCACGTGTACTCCATCGGCTACATGCACGGCGACCGGGGTTTCTGGCGGTTCTTCACCTACCTGAACCTGTTCATCTTCGCCATGCTCAACCTGGTGCTCGCCGATAACTTCCTGCTGATGTTCCTGGGATGGGAAGGAGTCGGTCTCTGCTCCTACTTGCTCATCGGCTTCTGGTACGACAAGAAATTCCCCGGAGTCTCCATTACCTGGACCGGTGACGCGGGCAACAAGGCATTCATCGTAAACCGCATCGGTGATTTCGGCTTCATGCTGGCCATGTTCCTGATTTTCAAGGAATTCGGGTCTCTGCATTTCAACACGGTGTTCGACGCGGCGCAGAATTACACTCCGGGCTACGAGCCGATCTTCTGGATCACGCTGCTGTTGTTCGTCGGGGCCACGGGCAAGTCGGCGCAAATACCACTCTTCGTCTGGCTTCCCGACGCCATGGCCGGCCCGACGCCCGTCAGCGCCCTCATCCATGCCGCGACCATGGTGACGGCGGGCGTGTACATGGTTGCGCGGTGTTCCGTCCTGTTCGCTCTTTCTCCGGATACCATGATCATCATCGCGGTCATCGGCGCCTTGACCGCCATCGTGGCCGCGTCCATCGGCCTGGTGCAAAACGATATCAAGAAGGTCCTGGCCTATTCCACCGTTTCTCAGCTCGGCTACATGTTCATGGCCATGGGAGTGGGAGCGTTCGCCGTAGGTATTTTCCATGTCATGACCCATGCCTTCTTCAAGGCCTGCCTGTTTCTTGGCAGCGGCTCCGTCATTCACGCCATGCACGAAGAACAGGATATCCGCCACATGGGCGGCCTCAAACGGGTGATGCCGATCACCTACTGGACGTTCCTCATATCGTCTTTCGCCATCGCCGGGTTTCCGCCCTTGTCCGGGTTTTTCAGCAAGGACGAGATCCTGTGGCGTTCGTTTGCGGACGGCTCCTTGCTGTTATGGCTTATCGGGGCGACGGCGGCGCTCTTCACCGCGTTCTACATGTTCCGCATGGTAAGCCTGACGTTCGAAGGCAAACCGCGTTGGGGCCCGGACAAGCACCCACACGAGTCGCCTTCCACCATGACCATTCCGCTCATTATCCTGGCAGGATTGGCGGCCGTGGGAGGATTTGTCGGTATGCCCGCCTTCATCACCGAGCACAACCCGTTCGAGTCCTGGCTGGCGCCCGTTCTGGATCCGGCCGCGCGTATTCTCGCCCTGCCCGCCCACCACGAAACGGGACTGGAAATCGGCCTCATGCTCATCAGCGTGGTCGTGGCGATAGTCGGCTGGTACATGGGACGCACCATTTACACCCGCCGGTTCGACATCGCGGACAGGTTCGTGCAATCGTACCGGTGGCTGTATTCCCTGCTGCTGAACAAGTACTACGTGGACGAAGCTTACCACACCGCCATCGTGGACCCGGTGGTCAAAGGTTCGGAAAAATTCCTGTGGCTTACGTTCGACGTCGGGGTCATCGACGGGATCGTGAACGGGAGCGCGAAAATGACCAGGGCGCTGGCCGATGTCTTGAAGAGAATCCAGACCGGCGTTGTGCAGAACTACGCGGCAATCATTTTCTTCGGCATCCTGTGCATCCTCGGATTGCTGTTTCTCGGATAACTGGAACGATTGAAACATGACAACCTCATTGATCACGTACCTGATTTTCATTCCCCTGGCCGGAGCAATTCTCCTGTACTTTGTGAGGAAGAACCCGCAGGCCGTGCGTTACGCAGGTCTGGCCGTTACCGTCCTCGTCTTCCTCGTCTCCCTGGGTCTGTACTTCAATTTCGATCCGACCACGGCGGACTTCCAGTTCGTGGAGTATCATCGCTGGATACCGTCTTTCGACATAAGCTACTACGTCGGTATCGACGGCATATCACTGCTCCTGGTCATGCTGACCACCTTCCTGACTCCCATCGTCCTGATCTCGTCCTGGAAATCCATCACCGACCGCGTTGCGGAATACGTGGGCATGATGCTCATCCTGGAAGCGGGCCTGATCGGCGTCTTCACCTCGATGGATCTGTTCCTCTTTTACGTGTTCTGGGAGATCATCCTCATCCCCATGTATTTCATCATCGGGATCTGGGGAGGGAAGAACCGCATTTACGCAACCATCAAGTTCTTCCTCTACACCTTGGTGGGCAGCCTTCTCATGCTGGTGGCCATCATCTGGCTGGGCTGGTACGCGTCCACGTTGCCGGGCGGACATTTTACCACAAATTTGATTACCCTGCTGAACATCGCGCCGCAGATACCCCTGGCGGACCAGGCTTGGATCTTCGGAGCGTTCGCTCTCAGTTTCTGCATCAAGGTGCCGTTGTTCCCTCTGCACACGTGGCTCCCCGATGCCCACACGGAGGCCCCGACTGGAGGCAGCGTCATCCTGGCCGGCGTACTCCTGAAGATGGGCACGTACGGCCTGATACGATTCTGCCTGCAGCTCTTTCCCCAGGCATCCATCGAGTACGCGCCATTGATGGCCACGTTGGGTGTCATCGGCATCATTTACGGAGCCCTGGTATCCATGGTCCAGAAGGACGTGAAGAGGCTTGTCGCGTTCAGTTCCGTGAGCCACATGGGGTTCGTGGTGCTGGGCATTTTCGGAATGACCCTTGAGAGCTTGCAAGGCAGTCTCATTCAGATGATCAATCACGGGTTGTCCACGGGCGCGCTCTTCCTGGTAGTGGGCATGCTCTACGAACGTCGGCATACGCGGATGATCAAAGACTTCGGGGGCCTGGCGCGGGTCATGCCCGTGTTCTCCACTTTCTTCATGATCATCATGCTGAGTTCCATCGGCCTGCCGGGGCTGAACGGATTCGTGGGCGAATTCCTCATCCTCGTGGGATCGTTCCAGTCCGTGGTTTTGGGTTCGCCGATCTATGTCATCTTCGCCGCGACCGGTGTCATTTTCGCCGCCTGCTACATGTTGTGGATGTACCAGCGTGTCATTTTCGGTGAGATCAGACACGAAGAGAACAAATCGCTCAAGGACCTTTCGCACCGGGAAATCGGTTTGCTCCTTCCCATCATCCTGTTCATAGTTTGGATCGGAGTGTATCCTTCCACGTTCCTCAGCAAATCCGAAGCCTCGATGCAAAACATCGTGAAGGTACTGACGGATGTTCAGAAAGGAAACCCCTACGTCGAGCGGCTGCCGCAGGTGCCCGCATTGCGCAAATAAGATCAGGATGAGTTATTCATGAAATTTTTCTTCAGCATCATCGCTTTTCTCTTGGCTTCCCCCGCTTCGCTTTTTGCCTCCCCGGAAGAAGTCGGGCACATTATCGAGCCAAACCCGTGGATGATCATACCATTCGTGGTCCTTCTCCTGGCCATCGCCCTGATGCCGTTCATCAACCAGAAGTGGTGGCATCACTACTTCCCCCATGTCTCCATCGGACTGGGGCTCATCACGATTTTCTACTACGTCTTCGGGCTGGACAACGCGATCCGCATGCTCCACTCGGGTATCGAGTATTTCAGTTTCATTTGTCTGATCGGCTCCCTGTTCGTGGTGTCAGGAGGAATTCACTTCAACCTGCGCGGGTACTCGACACCCACGCGTAACATTCTCCTCCTGAGTTTCGGCGCTGTTATCGCCAACATCGTGGGGACGACGGGTGCGTCCATGATTCTCATCCGGCCGTTCATCCGGAACAATAAGTACCGCCTGCACCCGTACCACGTGGTCTTCTTTATATTCATCGTGAGCAATATCGGCGGCGCCCTGACACCGATCGGCGATCCTCCGCTCTTCCTCGGCTATCTCAAGGGCATCCCGTTCTTCTGGGTGATGGAAAACGTCTGGTACATCTGGCTCTTTACCCTCGCCATCATCCTCAGCGTGTTCTACGTTATCGACTTGCGCTACTACCGCAAAGTTCCGAAGGACGTGCGCGAAGAGCTGACGGATCAAGGCGAGGAAACGAAATTCCGCGGCATGCACAACCTCGGGTACTTGGGCCTGATCCTCATCGCCGTCTTTATCCAGGATCCACCGTTTGTACGCGAGGCCATCATGATCGCGGTATCGGTCGCATCATACCTGACGACGAAAAAAGAGATCCACGAAGCCAACGAATTCACGTTCTTCCCCATCAAGGAAGTGGGATTTCTCTTTCTTGGCCTGTTCGCGACGATGGTTCCCGCGCTCGACTGGCTGGAGCTGAACGCATCCCAGATCGGCATCGACAACGCGGGGCAATTTTTCTGGGGGACGGGAATCTTGTCCAGCGTCCTGGACAACGCTCCCACGTACCTGAACTACCTGAGCGCCGCCATAGGGTTATTCGTGGATCAGACCGTTATCGCGCAGGTGCAGCAACTCCTGGCAACGCACGGAGCGGGAGCCCAAACGGCAGCCATGAGCCCGGAAATCATCGCAACCTACGAAGGCTTGCTCCGCTATCACGGCAACCTCGTCGCCCAGGGACACGTGCCCATATCCGACATCAACGTTATTTACCTTATCATGAATCACCCGATTTACGTGGTGGCCATTTCACTGGGCGCCGTGTTCTTCGGCGCTTGCACGTACATCGGGAACGCGCCCAATTTCATGGTCAAATCCATCGCCGAGCACATGGGCGCCAAGGTTCCAAGTTTTCTCGAGTATATTTATCGCTACTCGATCCCTATCTTGATCCCGATTTTCATTATCCTCTGGCTCATGTTTTTCAACCAGGGTGGATAATCTGATTAGACTAACGAGGTTGGTATCATGAACAACGTACTCTCCGATCTTTCCGCCACCGCCCCCATCACGGCCACGGTCATCGTGTCGCTGTTGCTCGTGGTCGTCCATTCCTTCACCAGGGAATTCAAGACCGGCCTGTACTGGATGACACTGGGCGGTATTCTCATCGGCATCTACCTGGGAGTCGTGACGTTTCACCATACCGGTTACGCGTTCAACAACATGTTGATGATCGGCGGGTTCGCTTCGCTCATGGACATATTCTTCCTTTCCGCGGCGGGTTTCACCATCCTCCTGTCGCGCCCTTACCTGGAACGAACGGGCGGCCATTACGGCGAATACTACCCCATGATCCTGTTCGCAACCATCGGGATGATGACGCTGGCCACCGCCACAGATCTCATCATGACCTTCGTAGGACTCGAAGTGATGTCGGTCACGCTTTACGTGCTGGCTGGCTGGACGCGGAAGGTCAAGGAATCGAACGAAGCGGCGTTGAAGTACTTCCTGCTCGGCGCGTTCGCCACGGGGTTCCTGCTTTACGGCATCGCCTTGATTTACGGGGCTTCCGGCACCACCAACCTCGTCGGCATCTCGGAAAACATGGAAGCGCTCAAGGGGAATGTCATTTTCATCGCCGGTTGCGGGCTCCTGCTCATCGGCCTTGCTTTCAAGGTGGCGGCCGTGCCGTTCCATCTCTGGGTGCCCGACGTCTACGACGGTTCGCCCACAAGCGTGTCCGCGTTCATGTCCACCGGCGCCAAGGGCGCTGCGTTCGCTGCGCTGGCCCTGATATTCAGCGTCAAGTTCCAGTTCATGGATTCCCAGGTCAACATTGTCATCGCGCTCCTGGCAGTGATTTCCATGGTGTTGGGAAACGTGGTAGCCATTGCCCAGACCAGCATCAAGCGCATGCTGGCGTATTCAAGTATCGCTCACGCCGGGTACATGCTCATCGGCATGGTGGCAGGAACGGAAATCGGCGTATCCGCCATCCTGTTCTACATCGTCGCCTACATGCTGACCAACCTCGGCGCCTTCGGCGTGGTCAGCATCTTCGAAAAAGAGAACCGGAAGAACCTCGAGATCGAAGACTACGCCGGGCTGGCCCGCCGCCGACCCGTCCTGGCGGCTCTCATGGCCGTGTTCATGTTCTCGCTGGCCGGTATTCCTCCCCTGGCGGGTTTCTTCGGAAAGTACTACCTCTTTCTCGCCGCGGTGGAGTCGGGGTATACGTGGCTGGCCATCGTGGGCGTTGCCGCAAGCCTTGTCAGCGTGTACTACTACCTCCGTGTCGTGGTGGTGATGTACTTCCACGATCAGAGCAGCGAGGAACTCGTCCTGCTTCCCGCTTCCAGCATGGTGTCCCTCGGCCTCTCCGCCGCTGGCATCTTCCTGTTCGGCGTCCTGCCCTCCTTGCTGATCAACACGTTCCGCAACCTCTTCTGAGCGGACCCACGCACCAAGATCGATACCCATCCCCGTAACGGAAACTCACACCGCTTTCGTACTGTGCTTTCTGTTCATCGGCACGCCTTCCGCAGGGTTCCTCCAATTGGTTTTCATCGCTCCGGGAGATATTTTTCATGCATGAACCTTGCTTCACGTGTTGTCATTGATTTCTGAACTGCTTCCGGAACCGCCATGCAACCAGTATTTACCGCCGAACTGATGCGCGACTGCGACCGCCGCGCAATTGAAGAAGCCCACGTCCCGGGCATCGTCCTCATGGAAAACGCCAGCCGGGGCGCCGTGGACACCATCGAAAACAAGTACGGAACACTGGACGGAAAAGCCCTCGTCATCGTGTGCGGAAAAGGCAACAACGGCGGCGACGGCTACGGCGTGGCCCGCCACGCCCTGAACCGCGGCGCACGCGTAACCTGCGCCCAACTCTTCCCCGACCAGGAACGCCGGGGCGACGCGCGGCTCAACCTGGAAATCCTGCTCGTGGAAAAAGAGGTCAACTCCGACGTCGCCTTCCACGACATTCGTTCGCCCAAGGATCTTGCAGAACTCCTCGTGCTTGAATCCCCCGACCTTGTCGTCGACGCGGTGCTCGGCACTGGTTTTACCGGACAGGTGGACGAATTCTTGTCGTCGGTATTCACCACGATGAACGAATTCGGCTGCCCTATCGTCGCGCTTGACGTTCCATCGGGAATTCACGCCAACACGGGCACCGTGGGCGGAAACGCGGTCATCGCCGATTTGACTCCGACCATGGGTGGATTGAAGCAGGGCCTGCTGTTCGGCGACGGGTTCGAGCACGCCGGGGAAATCGTCGTCGTGGATATCGGTATGCCTCCCTCGGTGACCATGGGATCGCCGTGCGATACGTGGCTGGTGGAAGAAGAAGACATTTGGCCGCTGCTAATGCCGCACCGTTTCGACGTCCACAAGTACCAGAACGGAAGCATCTTTCTCATCGCCGGTTCCCCGGGGTTGACGGGCGCCGCGGCCCTGGCCTCTGAAGCGGCGTTGCGGGCGGGAGGCGGCATGGTGTGGCTGGGGGTTCCCGCATCTCTCAATCCCATCCTGGAAGAAAAGCTCACCGAGGTCATGACCGTCCCCCTCGCGGAAAACGCCGACCACATGGTGGACATGGCCGCCTGGGATACCATCGCCAGTTTTCTGGGCCGGGCCGATGCTGCAGTTGTAGGTCCGGGCATGGGACGCAACGAGGAGACCGGCAAGCTCATCCGGCGCGTGATACGCGAAGCCGGGATACCGCTGGTCATCGACGCTGACGCTCTCTTCGCGCTCGTTGGACACACCGACATCCTTAACGATGCTCCCGCGCCGCGTATCCTTACGCCCCACCTGGGTGAATTCGCCCGGCTGGTCGGCAAGAGCTCCCGCGAACTCCCCGCAGACCGGGTCGCCATGACCGTGGAATTCGCCGCCGCGCACAACGTCACCCTCGTCCTGAAAGGCGCGCCCACCATAACCGCCGACCCTTCGGGCGCGGCCTACATCAATTCCAGCGGCAATCCCGGCATGGCCACCGCCGGTTCCGGCGACGTCCTGTCCGGTATCATCGCCGCTTTCCTGACCCGCGAGCTTCCTGTCACGGACGCGGTATCGGGCGCGGTGTACATTCACGGCGCCGCCGGCGACATCGCCGCCGCCCGCATAGGCGAGAACGGCATGGTCTCCGGCGATCTTCTCGACACCTTGCCTCAGGCGCTCAAGGCAATCGAAAACGTGTGGAAACCGGCAGAGTGACGGAGCGACGCTTTCTCACGCATCATCTCCCGGCGCTAACCTGGGCGATCGTGATCTTCCTCCTGTTGAGCCTTCCCAGTTCCTCGTTTCCCAAGGCGCCGATCTACATTCCATCCCTGGACAAGCTCATCCACGCGGCCATGTTTTTCATCATGGCGCTGCTACTGCACCGCTCGTTTTCCGTGTCGCCATCCATCGCGGCGCCACTGCTCCTTGCCGTGGTCGTAGCCACGTTGTACGGCAGCCTGGGGGAAGTGTACCAGATGCTTTTGCCCGACCGTAGCGCCGACGTCGTGGACGCGGTCTCGAACGGAGGAGGAGCGCTCCTGTACGCCGCGGTGGCGCGTATCAGGTCCAGGTCGAAGAGACAGTGATTGGACACGATTTAGAGTTTAGGATTTTCAATCGCTTTCTGATTACGTGTTACCTACCCAAAGGGATACCACTCTGGATGACAAGATTTTTCGGTGCCTGCAGGCCAAGCAATGACGTAAGAATAATCCGCCAATCCCTATAACCTCTCACCTCGGCCAGCTTTTTAGCCACCGTAAAGTACAGTAATGCACCAAGCATGAAGGCTTGAATTAAAGCACGAAGCGCCAGACGTATTTCGTCAGGACGGTGGTGTGATCCAGTACCAACTTCCCCGTCTCCGTGTCGATGTCCTGGTTGACGACAAAATAGAAATTCATTCCCGGTTCGGGGATCCAGTTCACGCGGAAGTTCAAGAGCACCATGTTGTCCTCGTCGTTCCATTGGGTGAAAACGGCACCGAACAAGTCCGGGTTTACCGCGAACTCCACTCTCGTCACCGCCTCATTCACCGTGAATGCTCCTCCGTGCAGTGTAACATCGTTCCTGGTGTAATCGAAATTTATACTGACATGCTTGTTTATCTGCCACGTCGTCCTGACAAACATTTCCGTGAGCGTTCCATCGTAAAAATCTCCCCAATTCACAAAGAAGAACCCCGAAAGTGATCGACCCCTGAACGTGCCGAATTGGAGTTCGTAGTGCGTAAACCAATACTCTCCGGCCGGGATGACGAACCCCTCGTAGATCGTGAAATCCTCGGTCGGGTTTTCCGCCGAGCGCTGTATATTGAATTCAAAAAATTCTCCGCTGCGCGTGGAAAAACCGAGCGGTCTGAATTCGGTGGATACGCTCTGCATCTCACCCGTGATGTCGTCGATATAGTAGTTGATGTCCAGGGGTTTGAACACCAGCCTTCGCATCCACGGAATGAAAGCGGGGCGGGGATTGAGCTGCAATTCCGCGTAGTACATCTGTGCATGCTTCCGCCTCAGGTATCCCGTCTCCGGGTTGAAACTCTGTCCCACTTTCGTCCAGGCCGCGTCGAATTCAACGAGATCGTTCGGGTAACTCACGAAGAACCGAAACGCTTCGCCGGTGCTCGTGTCGGCGTCCGAGGTATAACTCTGCGCAATTGCTCCACCGAAGGAAAAATTCTTGTCGCCGAACAAGTCGCTTATGGAATAGAGGAAGTCCGCGCCATACACACCGTTCACTCGATTCGATTCCATCTTCCCGATCCCTATGACGCCGACACTCGATTCCTCCAATATGTCCTGCTTCCAGCGAAGCACCGTATAATTGGCTCCCGGAACAGTATCCCTCCGTGCGGTCTGGATGCTCATGGCTCCGAGCGTCGTGGCGCCGGTTTTCCCAAGCAGACGCGCTCCTCCGATGATCGGGACTTCGGAATGATCGGGAGCGAGGCCGATTTTCCGCGTATAAAACGGTTGAATGCTGCGGCCGAGACTGAAATCGAAATAGTTGCGCCCTTCAAGAAAGAATTCCCGCTTCTCGGGATAGAACAGAGAAAAGCGCGTTAGGTTTACCTGGAAACGATCCGACTCCACCTGGGCAAAATCGGTATTCAAGGTGAGGTTCAGCTTCATGGTCGGCGTGATGAGGTAGTTCAAATCGGCACCCGCGTCCACCAGCCCTTCCGCTTTTCGCCCCGGTTCCATGCTTATTCCGGTTATGCCGTACGGTTTGACTTCCACCAATGTAACGGCCCCGAGATCTTGCAGTCCAACCAATCTCCCCGCACGGACGACTTGTTCCAGTTCCGAATCGCGCGACCATCCCTGCCACAACACCTGTTCCCTCTTCCTCCGGATGTTCCGCTCAAAATTGATGCCCCAGATTTGGTCGCCTCCCGGTTTGAATCTCAGCGTGGAGAAGGGAATACGGAACTCGGCAAACCACCCCTGTTCCGTTATCCGGGTTTTCACGTTCCAGACCCCGTCCCAGTCCTCGTTCACCCTTCTTCCATTATCCAGGACAAGCGCGTCCGCCCGTGCCCCGTTGGGATTGGTGACGAACAGGTAGCTGTTTCGCTGGTCGTGATAGGTATCGATAATGACTTCAAAGTTGTCATCCGAGTTGAAATCGAAATCCCGTTTCATTTTTTGCGCAACAATGCCACCGGGGTTGCGGTCATAGCACCACACCCCGATGTAGAGATTTTGGTCATCATACAACACGGCTACTTCGGTGCGTTCCGTGACCGGCTGACCTTCGTTGAGTTCTCGCTGGGTAAAATTGGAAATGCGAGGCGCCTTCTGCCACGCCGTCTCAACCAATGCCCCATCCACATCAATGGATTGGGTTATCCGGAAGGCACGAATGGTATCGGGTAACGACACCTGGGCCGAAGCAATACCGGTACAAAGAACGACGGCCAACAATAACTCCGCTGATCTGCCACGCTTGATCATAGCTTCCCTCTTTATCTTGATACCACGGTTTTCATTCCCAAGGCCCCCTATCTCTGCTCGCTGGAATTCCGTGGCGAGAAATCACATGGAAAAAACAACCCCCTGACTCGCGGGCGAATCAGGGGGTTTCAGTCCTCATGGTATTCGAGTTTTACGCTACTCCCGCCAGTTCCATCGCTTTGCGAGTCGGGATGGATTTGGGGCGCGTGATCGGGTAACCCATGGCACGCGCGACAACCGCCTGGGCGGTGATGCCGAGAGCACGGGAAACACTGAACAGCACCGTGTAGTAGGGGAATTCCCGCAGTCCGAAGTGATAGAGCAACGCGCCGGAACCCGCGTCCACGTTCGGCCACGGATCCTTGATCTTCTTGATTTGCCGCAAGACTTTGGGTACTACGTCAAACACGAGGGCAACGGTCTTGAAGACGTCGTCGTCTGAACAATACTCTTTTCCGAAGCCGAGGAACGCGGTAAAGCGCGGATCGACGACACGCAAGACGGCATGGCCGTATCCCGGAATAACCTGACCGGAATTCAAGGTGTCCCACGCGAATTTTTCGAGTTCCTCAGCGGTGGGCACGCCACCGAATTTCTCGATGACTTCGATGACCCAGCGCAGGCATTCCTGGTTGGCTAATCCATGCAACGGTCCTGCAAGGCCGTTCAAGCCCGCCGACAAGGAATAATACAAATCGGACAGGGCCGAGTTCACGGTCGCGGCGCTGAACGCGCTCACGTTGCCGCCTTCGTGGTCGCTGTGCAAGACAAGATAGAGGCGCATCAACTTCGTGAAGTTGCCGTCTGGATCGCCGAGTCCCAGCATGTGGACGTAGTTGGCGCCCCAGTCCAGGCTGGGATCGGGAGCAATCCTGTCACCCTTGTTGAACCGCATGCGGTACACGCCCGCCGCCAACTCAGGGAGCTTGGCCAGGATATCAAGAGCATCTTCCAACGTGTACACCCAGTACTCGTCCTTGGTCATTCCCTCTTCGTATTTTTTCCGGAATTTGCTTTCACCTTCCATGACCAGGATGCCGGTGTTGAACATGGCCATGGGATGAGAATCCGCAGGCATGGCTTCGAGAACTTTCCAGACATAGTCAGGCACTCCAGCCCTATTCTTGAATTCCGCCTTGATATCATCCAGAGCGTCACCCGACGGCAGATCGCCCGTCAACAACAGGTAATAGATTTCTTCCGGCAATTTGTCCGTCAGCTCCTTCAGGGGGATGCCCCTGATGATCAGTCCCTGGTCGGGCGGCACTTCCGACGTATCGCAGATCACCGACTTGACGCCGCGCATACCGCCGAAAGCCTGTCGCAGTAATACCTTGGATATTTCCTTGTCGCCGTGCTCCTTGACCAGATTACGCCACTGATCACGGAGCGGGGGAAATTTTTCCCGCAATGTGTTCATTAAAATCGACATGTTGAATTACTCCTTGTGAGTAGTAGGTACGGTAATGAACAGTAGTAAAAAGGTGCTTATGATTCATTTTCACATATGCATTTAAATGTACGTCATACGCGGGCAAAATTCAATTCCAGATACAAAATTCTGCTATTATTTTTTATTAATTAATCCACCGGCCTGAATCGCTCTCTCTTGCGTCTAATAAGGGTATTGTGTATCATGGGGTCAGTCATCGCGAAAGCTCTTGCTATGGACGCTGAGCGCCACTCCTGTCAAAAAGGAGGTTCATTACACGCGCAATCTTAACAAGGTTTTCAGAAATCGAAGAGTCGCTTGACCCATGTAACCGTCGTGAAGCAAAGCCGGAAACACCCGAGCCGGAAACAATACATTCATTACAACGCACTTCTTTTACTTGCAGGTTTGATCCGTCATGTTCGATAACCCAGAAGGGCCGGTGCGCGTAAGCGTTGGAATTCTCCGAAAGGACAACACTGTCCTTCTGTGCCAGAGGGGTATCAACCATCGCTACGGGCTGAAATGGGAATTCCCCGGTGGCAAAGCATTTCCCGATGAATCCCCTGTCGAGTGCCTGGAACGGGAACTGGAAGAAGAGCTCGGCCTCGTGCCCTGTAAGATGAGAGTACTATCGACCATTCGGCATATTTACGATGATGGCGGTGACTTCCTTCTCACCTTTTTCGAGATAACCGAATGGGAAGGCGATCCTACGAATCACGTGTTTGAGAAAATCGAATGGCTCGATCTCGCTACCGTGGAAACTTATGATTTGCTCGAAGGCTCACGCGCCATCCTGGAATATCTTAAATCATCCGAATAAACAGCTCGACGTGATCCCCGTCCTTAACCGGAAACTCCTGCGGTGGTACCAGCGGCAGGGTCGTGATCTGCCGTGGCGTTCCACAAGCGATCCGTATCACATCCTGGTCTCCGAGATCATGTTGCAACAAACGCAGGTCGAACGAGTCAAGACGAAGTTTCCGCACTGGTTACAACGGTACCCGACCATGCATTCCCTTGCTCGTTCCACGCCGGGAGCGGTGTTGCGCGCCTGGCAGGGTATGGGGTACAACCGGCGCGCGCTTCAACTGCACGCCTGTGCCGTGCAGTTGGTCGAACGCTTCCAGGGCGATATCCCCCGTGATTACAGTACCCTGCGATCTCTCCCCGGTATTGGACCGTACACATCCAACGCAATCCTCTGCTTTGCTTTCAACATCCGGGTCGTCGTGATCGACGTGAACGTGACGCGGGTTCTCTCACGCATATTCCACCGCCAGCACACCGAGAGCGACCGCCTGGGAGCGCAGCAGGTGGCGGAACTGGGGCGCGCCTGCCTTCCGCGACGCGCGTACCGCAATTGGACCCATGCACTGATGGATCTTGGCGCCCTGGTTTGCACGGCACGCTCGCCACGATGCCGGGAATGTCCCGTCCGGAATGAATGCGCGTCTTGTAGTATCCTTAAACCTCTTCCCAAAACTGTCGCCAGTGAGCCACGAACCGTCCCTCGCAGAATTCACCGTGGGAGAATCGTCGAGTTGCTGCGTCTCCGGCACCGAGCATCATTTTCCGATCTCGGAAAGCACTTGAAACGGGACTTCACCCGCGCCGATCATGAATGGCTGGCAGACATACTCGAAAGCCTCTTTCGCGACAACATGATCGCGGTTACCAACGGACGCCGCGTTCTTTCTTTGCCGGATTCACTTTCCGAGATCGTCACGCTGGATTTCACACTTCCTGATTGATCATCGTGCCTGAAAAGTGTTGACGCGACGGTTTCCGCGAGCATGGATTCACCACGTGCTCAAGGGTGGACGGGTTTATCTTGAAACGACTCCTCATTCTGAGGTACACAACGCCGTTACCAGCACGATGACTTATTCCCGTCTCACATAAAAACAACCGCCGGTCCGCGCAAAGCAAACCGGCGATTGTATACATCCGCTTCCGGTCGACCTGGCCGGGAGCTTGTTCGAACGATCTTACTTCATCAAGACCATCTTCCTGGTCGCCACGTAGCCGGGCGCAGTCATCCGGTAGTAATACAAGCCGGAAGTCAAGCCCTTGGCATTGAAGTTCACCTTGTACGTCCCGGCCTGCAAGTCCTTGTTGACCAGGACCGTGACCTCGCGACCGAGCGAACTGAACACCTTAAGTTCGACTTTGCCGCGTCGTGGAACGGTGAATTCGATTACGGTGGAAGGATTGAACGGATTGGGGTAGTTCTGGGCGAGATTGAAATCGCCGGGAACGTCCGTCAATCGCTCTGCGACTCCCGTCGTACCAAGATTGAGCGTAGCGACAGCTTTGCCCGTTGTCCAGTGCTTGTCGCCGCCGGAGTTGTTCATGAGGGCGATGCCGAACGCGTAACTACCGTTCGGCGCAAAGATCGCATCGTCATCGCTGTTACCGGTGTTCAGGGCACGCTTGATTTCCGTAATCCAGTAGCCATCGACCCACTTGGCAGCCTGCATTATGTCACCACGGCTGCCGGCGGGCGCGTGAAGGATTCTCTCCGGCACGACCGCGTTAAGCGCCGCATACTTGGCCCAGTACGTCTGGACGTCGGACGCGGACAGGTTGTCCACTTCCACCGCCTCTCCGCCATCGACTTCGGTTTGGGTCAGTACCATGGCGTCCATGAAATCCGCAGGCGCCGTTTCGATATACTTCGGTCCCGTCTTTGCGGCGTTGCGGTTGCGGGAATACGTGCTCTGGCCCGCATCGCCGTACCGCCCGCCGTCGGGAGCATTATTCGCGTCGAATGGCCCGATGTACTTGTCATCCATGTAACCGACCATGGATATCGTTCCCGCCGTGACTTCGTGGGTTGCGGGATCCACGGTGACATTGGTCGCGCTGGCGTTCGTAGCGGGCAAGGAACGCGCCGCTTTCATATGCCACATATCGGCTTTTTGTCCCCGCGGCAGATAGGCATCGTCTTCCGAGGTCGTCTTATCTTGGTTAGGATCCTTGTTGTCAACGTTGCGGTGGCACTTGTTCATGCAGCCACGCCCGTTCCACGCCGCCTCGGGAACACTCATGTTCCACATGATGGCGATACGATCCTCGCCCTGTCCTGAAGACGTCTTCCAGGCGCTGCCATCGTAGGACCATGAACCGCTGCGCGTAAAGCTGGCGGTGGGATCGGCCCACTTGAAGAGCATGTACAAATCGGTGGACGTGAAGACCGCTTTCACATCGACCGATTTTTCGTTAGCCAGCGGAATCGTGGCGTAATCCGTTCCCGCCCATGCGGCGTCTGTATCATCGCCGTCGAGTGTGGGCGGCGTTCTCACCAACTTGGCGTTTACCACGTTGCCGTCCGGGTTCGTTTCATGGAACCACTGGTTCTCGTACCAGAAGAGCAGGTGCGCAGCGAGGTTCTTATCCGTCTGCTCGTTCCATGAAGTGAAAACGTCTGCACTCATGTCAACGCCGAAGGTATAGTTGTTCTTGTTGTGACAACTGACCGCACACGAATTCGGCATGTCATATTTAAGTGTCTTGGCCGGGGAAATCGCTTCGAAGGTATGCGAATGGATGTCGTACGCAATCGCGGACTTGGCGATCTTCGGCATGTGGCACTTCGAGCAACGGGACGCGCCGCCGGTGCTGTTCTTGTTCTCCGGATCGTAGGAGTGGTTCGTGTGCTTGGAAATAATCGCTGCAATCGCCGTCTCGTTATTGGCAAAGTCCGCCACCATCTCTTTCGTAATTGGTTTAAAAGGACCGTGGGTCGCATGGCAAGAAAGACACAGCGTATTGTTGTCATTGTCCGTGGCGATCTCGATGGGATTGCCTTGGCTGTCCTCCTCCTCAACACTCGTCACGATATGGTGTTTTTCGGTGTTATGCACGTCATGACAATTGAAACACCGAACTTTCTCGTATTTGAACGTGGGCTTGGGACTGCGATAGAAGTCAAAGAACTGCTGGTGGTGCTTCTTCGAATTCTTCTTGTCTCCCCAGTAGCCGCCACCATCCGAGTAATAGTCTTTCACCATGTCGCCGACTTTCCAGGACGTCAACGCGTTGTCGTTGAACGGATAGCTGAATGTTCCGTTCGGCAGGCTGTGGCCGCGCGAGTGGCACATGCCACAAAGGTTGTTGGCCTCGTCCGGGGTGAGGTCTTCCGGATTGATGATGTTCGCCTTTGTAGGAGCGGACGCGTGATCGCCACCAGGGCCATGGCAGCGTTCGCACGTCGTGTTCATCTGGTCCAGGTCGCCGTCGCCGTCGATGTCGAAAATGTTGTTGTAGTTGGCGTATGCGGCTTCATCCGCAACCGGCGCACCTTGCAACGTCCATTCGCCGTTGCTGTCCTTCTTCACGGAAAGACCGGTCACGTGACATCCCGCACAACCCTTTGCCATGTTCCGGCTGGATTGGGCCGCATCTGCAAACGTTGACGCCGCCGTGTAGATCGGTTTGTCGTTCGCGTCGTACCACGCGTCCGGATGATAGAGGACGTACTCGTGGGTCTTTTCGTTGAACTGGATCGGAGAAACGTAGTATCCTGCTGATTCCCCCCCCGCCGTTTTGATCTTCACCATGTAGCGCTGCTTGTACAAGCCGCTGCCGCCATACGTGATGTACACCCTGTGCGCAACCTCACCGATCTTGATCTGATACCCGTTCTGGCTGTCGTAGCTCAGTACCGGAGCGTTCGGTTTGTATGGATCGAACACGCTACTGATCTTATTGAAATCCAAACCATCTTTAAAATCATCAACACCGTTCTGATCGTAGTCATTGATGATGCCTTTCAGCTTTTCCATGCTATGGCTGTCGTCAGGGACATAGGAATAACCATTGGCGTGCATGGATGTGCGCCAACCCGTTGCGTCTCCCAGGGTGGGATTGTTGTGACACTGTAGACATTTCTCAGGGCCAACATAGGTCTGCGCGTAACACAGACCGCTCATTACGACCAACAATGTCAAACACCGTAAATACTTCGTCATAGGACCTCCACTGTATGAATTGAGAAGACACGACCAGACTATAAACCGCATTATCGTATTGAGAATTTAAGAGAATGTTAACCAATAATCAACCATTCACTATCGAAGTTTTACTTCTTTAAAAAAGCAAATAACTACTATCAATATATTTTTCTCAAGTAATTAAAAAATAAAAGCATCCATTGCTGTTTATAAAAAATATTCTTTCCCACCGGAATGCCCGAAGGGGTAAATAATGTACGGGAATCGAAGGGATAGATCGTTCAGAAGAGGGGCTGAAACCAGTTATAGAAAACCAGTACCAAGCCAACCAGCGCCAGGATGGAAAAACTCGGGAACGTGTACTTGCGAAGGGAAACAGCACCCAGGACAATGGCAATGCCCGCCTTCACGATGGTGTTGGAAACCATGGCGAGAAGAATGGCGCTGACCGCGGTGGTTTCGCTGAGCGTGGTCTTGGCGAGGTTCGCCATCGACAACGTTATGGCGTCAACGTCGGTCAGCCCGGCCAGGCCGGCCGTAATGTAAACGCCGCTGTCACCGAAGTAGAACTCGGACGCCTTCGAAACAAACAGGATAACCGCGAAAATCAACCCGAACTTGATAGCGGACCGAAGCTCGAAGGGGTTCTTTATTTCCACACCCTCCGTGTTCCGGCGCGATGCTTTTCTCCACAACCACATGCTGGCCCCCAGCCCCGTCAGCGTCAAGATAAGGATGGACGGCCAGATCAAAACGAGGAGGTCCCTGTTGACGACCGCGATCATGATCAGAACGCGCGGATACATGATGGTACATGCGAGAATAATCGCCGAACTGAAAGTGCGGCCGAGATCCGGTGCTTCCTTGCTCTTTTGCGAAAAGGACAACGTCACCGCGGTGCTCGAAACCAGTCCTCCCAGCATACCGGTCAAGGTTATGCCCTTGGACGAACCAAAAACTTTGACCAGGATGTACCCGAGGAAGCTCACACCTGCAATCAACACGACCATGTACCAGATTTGCCTGGGGTTCAAAACATCGAAGGGACCGAAGGTCTGGTCGGGTAAAACAGGAAGGATAATGGCAGTGATGACGGCAAACTTGAGCGTCGCGTAGATATCTTCTTCCTGGATTTTTTCCACCAAACGATGTAAAGGAGTCTTGACGGTCAGAACAAGAGTGAGGATGACCGCGCTGGCGATAGCGATGGTATAGAATTCCAGGAAAACGAGTGCGCCCAGAATGAAAACGATAAGAGCAGAGACCTCTGTCGTCATCCCGATATGCCCTTCCCGTGCGGAAAACGCATACGTAGTGATAACAAGGCCAAAGAAGGCAGTAAGAGCAACCGCCAGCACCCAGTACGAGGTCGCGGAAGCCAGGAGAGAAGAGAGAAACCCGAGAAGCGCAATCAACGGAAACGTCCTGATGCCCGCGAAAAGCTCCTCCCCTTTTGCGCGGTCGCGTTCGCGCTCCAACCCCACGAGGACGCCGATGAGCAAGGCGATCCCCGCTTTTTGCAGCACGACGGTCAGATTGGAAGTCAAGGCTTCCTGTGAAATCAATTGCACCATAGCTACGACTGAATGACCGGATGCAAACTCAACACCCATGGTCCCGTTCCCTGTTGCACGTGTCTTTCATGAAATTTTCACCGCGAGCGAACCTGCCCCCGATCCTCTTCCGGCCATACCAGCAGTAAATGCTCTTCATCGAAGCATGTTACACCCTCGAAAACCAGGTGCGCCGGACCTTCGAGGTACAAATCATTTCCGATGCCCGCGCTGCGAATGTCGGACTCGATAAACGGGATGATTTCTACCCGGTCGGCCTCGCTGAGCGGCCGAAAGCCAACGGTCAAGCAATCTCCGCCAAACGTATGCAAGGTCACCGGTGGCTCGATGTTCCGGACGGCGTGGCTGACAATGGCGGCGGCGATGGCGCCGGTTCCACAAGACGCTGTTTCCGCTTCCACTCCTTTCTCGAACGTCCGGATGTGCACGTGTTGATCGGTATCAATGCTCACGAAGTTCGCGTTGACGCCGACCGGGCGGAAATCTCCATGAAGCCGTATTTCCTGTCCGAGGGATCTCACCGGGATATCGTCAAGAGAAAGATACGACGCGCTTTCAAAATCGTCGATGAACACTACCACGTGGGGAGCGCCGTTGTGGACGTAATGCGCCGTCACGGTTTTGTCCCGTAACCGCAACTTGAAATTCAATCGGATCGTTTTGGGAGGAGGGAAGAACAGTCGGACGCCATCATCCAGGATCAGTGCCTTGTAGTACTGGTTCATGACCTCGAACCCCATCTCACTTCCGGCAATACCTTTCCTGTAGGCAAAGAGCGCGGCACACCGCCCCCCGTTGCCACACATGGAACCGTCGGTCCCGTCGGGATTGTAAAATGCCATGGTGAATTCCACCAGGTTGTTCTTCTCGATGAATATCACGCCGTCACCGCCGATGCCCTTGCGCCTCAGGCATGCTTCCCGGGCAAAAGCCTTCCGCGCTTCCACCGGAATGCTCCCTTCCCTGTCGTCAACGATGACAAAATCGTTGAGCGCCGCCTGGGCCTTGGTAAAGGGGATTTTCATCATGATTGTCTATTTCGACTGATCGCTATACGACATGGATGAATTCCTGCAAGCGTGGCTCCCGTTCGTGCAGTCTTGCCGGTAACGGCTTCCGCCTGATAATTCCATCATATGGATATACCCTCCTCGATGAATTCCGCAGTGGGAAGATATTCATAAATGAGGGGGAAATCCACCAGTTCGACCGAGATGGCGGCGGACAGGAACGAGCGCACCCACCAGAAGACATCCTGGCGCTTGATGCCGCGTCGCATACGCCGCATCCTGGCGCGGCGTTCGCTCTCCGGCATGATGACGGCCTCGTGAATGGCAGCGGCCACACCCTCGACGTCGTAGGGATTCACCAGCAAGGCGAACCGCTGGAGCTGGGACGCTGCGCCTGCGAATTCACTGAGAATGAGAACACCGCGTTCCTCGATGTTGGAAGCGCTGTATTCCTTTGCAACCAGATTCATCCCGTCCTTGATCGGCGTGATCAAGGCAATCTCTGACGTGCGGTAGTAGGAAAGAAGTTCCTTTTTGCGCAAACGCCGGAAAACGTAGTAGATTGGAACCCATCCCGATTGGGTGAACTCGCCGTTAATTTCACCCACCAGTCGCTCGATCTCCATCTTGAGATCGTGGTACTTGGGAATATCGATCCGGCTGGGCACCACGATCTGGATCATCGTCACTTTCCGGTGCAGCTCGGGATGCTGCCGGAGAAACACGCGGAACGCCTCCAACCGGTACGGAATGCCCTTGGTATAGTCGAGCCGATCCACACCCAGTACCATCTTCTGATCGGGATGCGCTTCGTGTATGTACCAGGCTTCTTCCGCAACGTCTCGGTCCGATGCCAGGCGCTCGAATTCATCGAAATCGATACTGATGGGAAAACATCCCACGCGAATTTCCCGCGCCCCCGCGTGACAGACGTGGAGCGATCCGGAGGCGTGGACGTGAACATCTTTCAGCAAGCTCCTGATGCAATGGATGAAATTCCGCCGATCCCGCATGGTCTGAAACCCCAGGAGATCGTATTCCAGGAGGGCTCGGAGTACCTGGAAACGCCAGGGCAGCTTGATGAAGATGTCGAGTGGGGGAAACGGGATATGCAGGAAAAAGCCCAGCGGAGCCTTGCACCCCAACTCCCGCAAGCCCTTCGCCACCTGCAGCAAGTGATAATCGTGAACCCAGATGTAATCGTCATCATGAACTTGTTCCATTACCTTGCGTGCGAATTTCCGGTTGACCTCCTGGTAGCTCCGCCAGTAATCCGGATTGAAATTGCACCGGGATTGCAAGTCGTGGAACAGCGGCCAGATGATCTCGTTGGAAAAGCCATGGTAGTAGAGATCGACTTCGCGGGAATTGAGAAGCACCGGGTTGAACGAGAATCCCGCCCGCTTGCTCACCTGCTTGATCAACGGCCCGACTTCTTCCTCATCTTCATCGATGGTTCCCGGCCACCCGACCCATAATCCACCCCGGTTCCGCAATACCGGCGCCAATGCCGTCACCAGTCCCCCCGAACCGGCTTGAATCTGCAACGTCCCATTGGAACGCGCAAGAACCACGGGCAACCTGTTCGAAACAATGACCAGTCGCCGCCCAGAAGCGGCTACGGCGTCGTTGACTGTTTTATGCAAATCGCCCTTCGTTGTCAAGCTCATGACGGCTCCGTATTGTTTCCCGATCCTTCAATAAACACCGTTCGGGTGGGATAAGCGAACTCAATTCCCTCCTCCTCGAAGCGCTCAAGGATTTTCAGGTTGATGGATTCCTGCGTGTCCATGTAGCGGTTGTAATCCGGGTCCAACATGTAGTACACGACCTCGAAGTCCAGGGAAGAATCCCCGAAGCCCTTGAAATGCGCCCGGTCGAACCGTGCAATCTCCTCTGATCCGATAATCGTCTTCACCATCCCGGGAATGGCCTTCACTTTTTCATACGGCGTCTGGTACACGACGCCGAAAGCGAACGTAATCCGCCGTTCGGACATGCGCTTGTAATTGCGGATACGACTCCCGAGAAGATCGGTGTTGGCAAAAACCAGTTGTTCGCCGGTCAGGCTGCGGATACGGGTTGTCTTCAGCCCCGTGTGCTCGATCGTGCCGGCGTACTCGTCCACGACGATAAAATCCCCGATGACGAAGGGGCGGTCGAGCATGATGGACAGCGAGGCGAACAGATCCCCCAGGATATTCTGTGCGGCGAGGGCGATAGCCACACCGCCCACACCCACGCCGGCAATCAGCGTCGTTATATCAACACCGAGGTTTTCCAGTGTCAATAAAATGATGATCGTCCACATCACCAGCTTGCTCAGGAAACTGATGAGACTAACCGTTGCACGGGCCGATGCATCTTCGCCCATCTTCCGCTCCCTGTAGCGGGTGAGGAAGCCGGTAATGATCTCGTTGGACCATATCGCCACCTGCAAAAGGAGAACGATGACGGAAATGCTGTCGAGAACCGAACCCACGACGCTCGGCAAATACAACACCTGCACCCCGATGTAAATCGCCAGAATAGTGAGCAAAGACGATTTCGACTTGGCCAGGGCAGCGGTCAGGATATCGTCAATTTCGGTTTTTGTCCGGCGAGCGAGAACCTGCAGTTTTCGTACCGCGACCGTTCGGGCCAGGTAAAATACCAGCATCATGCCGGCAGTAATTCCGACGGCTGTCAGCCAGGTTTGAAGAGAATTTCCGTAATACGTCTGTTGTAAAAAGTCCATAGCTTGTTAAAAGTCAGATGATCCATAAATCCATGAATTCGAGTAATTGATCAGGAGGCGTCAACCACAAGTCCGCGCCGGTATCCCTCAATTCCTTTCGCACCAACACCGCCGCGCCGCGTCCCCGGATAGCCGCAAACGCATCCTCGTCCGTCCGGTCATCACCCAGATAAGCAGCGACTGCTTCCGGTGGAGATTCCGACAGGATCGTTCTTACCGAATCGCCCTTGTCGCGCCCCGGGCATCGCAGTTCAATACCTCCGTCGAACCGGTGAATTTCCAGCCCCAGCCTGGAAGCAAGTCCGGACCACGCGGGCAGGAGTCTCTGCTCTACGTCTTTCCGGAAGTTGTTTTCCCGCCCCCTCCAGTGCACGGCGACGGAGGCGGGCTTGAATTCGCACTGGCTTTCCCCGGCAACCTTCAAACACGCGTCGCGGGCCTCCAAGAGAGCCTGCTCCCACCTGTCGGGAATCGTCGGCGGTTCGTATTTCCCGTCCCGCAGGCGCTCCCATCCATGCGAGCCCCAGATTTCAGGGCGCGGGTCCATGTTTAACAAGCGGTCGAGATCGGAGGCCGCCCTGCCGCTGACCAGCACGAGACGCGTATGTTCCTGGCGATGCAAAGCCGCCAGTCGTTCCTTGACGCCTTTGTACGGAGCCGCCAGGTCCCGATCGGGAGTGAAGGGAGCCAGCGTGCCGTCGTAGTCAAGTATCAACACCCGCTCGTCAGCGCTTTCGACGGACGAGCGAAATGCTTCGAGATCGAATTCCGGGCGAAGCACTTTCACAGCAGCGTCCTCTTTTCGTTTCAGGTATCCGGTTTTATCCTTTCATTACGACCTTTCATTCGTTCGCCAATCCAACCTGTCAAGCTCGATGCGATCTCCGTTACCAAACCAGAGGATGAGCATAAGAGTGAGGTACTCGCGTAAATGCCGCGTAAGCAGGAAATTCTCACGAACGAATTCCTTCCCCTTCTTTCCCATTTCTTTCATCTCGTCCGGATTGTGCAACAAGTAACGGATGCGATGAGCGGCTCCTTCGGGAGTGTTGACAAGAAAGCCGGTATGGTGGTTGATGACCTGCAACTTGATCCCACCGGTGTTTCCGCCGATGACGGGCTTGCTTTTCCACAGCGCCTCAGTCACCGTCAAGCCGAACCCTTCCTTGATGGATTTTTGCAACACGATATCCGACGCCCGCTGCAAGGCGTTGATCGTCCGATGCGCGTCCGGCGGGAGGTCGAGCACCTTGATGTCCGGATCATCGCGCCCTGCGAGCTTGACCTCCTCCAGAACCACCGCGCCTTCGGGATCATCAGAAGCCCCTCCCCCGGCCAGGACGAGCTGGAGCGTCGGCGTGAATTTCTTCGCCAGGCGGTACGCTTCGATGACACCAAGCGGATCCTTGAAGCGATCGTAGCGGGACACCTGGAGGATCATGGGCCGGGCGGGATCAATCCCGAATTCATCGTATACCGTGGCGATTTCCTCCGGCTCCAGGTCGATGTTCTTTTCGGTCAGGGGATCGATGCTGGGCGGAATCAGGTAGGTCGGATGCGGCAGGGGTTGTGCGAAAGCCGCCAGGGAAAACACGCTCGCGTCGTAGTCTTCCACGTTGTTCCGAAGATATTTCCAGACCGGCCTGTAGGGCTTGCTGGCGTCGATATGACAGCGCCAGATCCACTTCCCTTTCCGATTCGTGAAATGCTTGATCAGTGCGGCGGGCTGGGGATCGTGGATGATGACTATGTCCGCGCCTTCGAGCGTTCCCCGCAATTCCTCCGCGCATCGGGCGTTGACTTCCTCGTATTCGCGCAACTGGGTTTCCGGGATAACCACGTGGTTCCCCTGTAAAGCGTTGTGAAAGTTTTTCGTGCACTGGTAGAATTCACTGGTGCCGGTGATGATCTCCCACTGCGCCTTCAATCCCAGGGCATTCATCAGCGGGATCATCTTGTTCAGGATTTCCGCCACCCCTCCGCCAACACGCGTGGAGTTCACGTGCACGATCTTCATGCCTTTCAGTGGGGCCGCGATCTGGAACAACTGGTCGATAACGTCTCGACCCACGATCGGTTCGTATGCATCCAGGGTGACGTTCATTGCTTCGCCCCCTCTCCGGTTCCGGCCCGGCCGTGTGTTCGTTCGAAATGCTTTCGGACGTGTCCAACACCCATGAGATAATCGGAGACCGTCTGGCTCAGGCGCTGTTTCAGATCCACCAACGAAAGAAAGTACGGATCGATCTGGGCGATTTCCTGGACCAAGTCGTCATATTCGCCGTCGAAGCCGTTGAGCCACGTGCAGAAATCATCCAGGAATTCGGGCGTCCTCCGGCGCGCGTCAATGAAGTGGTAAAAAATGCTGCTGGCCGACATCGCCGAGATGACATCCGGCATATCAGCCGGGCTTTCGAACCGCAACGGGGTCGAGAAGACAACGATCTGGGATCGAATGAAATGGAACTGGTCTTCCCGCCGCGCCCAGGCAAGCCAGTCCTGCTCATCCAGGCGCTCCTCGATCACGTCGACGAGTTCCTGCCTCAGGTCCTCCAGCTCCTTGAAATCGGTGGGATCGATCACGCCCAGGCGTTCGGCCAGGACGTTGTCGTGAAGGGCATGGTGGGCCCAGGCCGCAAAATCATTATGATACTCGGGATGTTCAAACTGCGGCCGGAGTCTTCCCCCCCAGAAATGATGGTAAATGCTTCCCGGATGTATGGTCGCGATCTTGTCCCTGAGTTCACGCAGGCTTTGCGCTTGCACACCGACGGCCACGGCGGCGAGGCTGCAATCGCGGATCAGGAACGGTTCGTTTTTTCGTTTCTTTTTCATAGTTTCCTGAATAACTTAATCCATGAACAGCTTATTACGCACTGTTAACTCTGATATCCTTCGTATGAAGTAAACAATCCGCTCCGCGAATTCCAAACCGCGGGGTGTATCGAAACGCGGATTTACGTGTTAATACAAGAGGCGCATCTATCTTGTAGCGGGATCATGTCCGTAAAAGCATTCTGAAAACACCCAATCATTCACCGTCGGCTGGAGGTCGGTCACATGAAATCCATCCTTTTTTTCTGCGCCGTTGTTCTTCTTTCCTCTTATTGTACGACGAATGCTCAATCGAACGATCCCACGCGAGACAAGTGCAAGCCTCTCACGACACAGGTCATCAACGATCACTACGATTTCATCAGCATCAACAACATCCTCATGTGGATGGGCAACAACGGCGACATGGCTTTTAATCCCATCACGAACGAGGCGGGCCTCGAATGGCCAAAGGGATCCGGCAAATATCTCGTTATGAAAGACGGATTCGTCATTGGCGGAAAAATTGACGGCAAAATACGTATTGCGGGGTCGACGTATCGTCAAGGCTTCCAGGCAGGAAAAATCCTGCCCGATGGAACACCCGATGACCCCTCGCTCAGCCGATACCGGATTTATAAAGTCAGAAAAATCCGATCCAGTCAATACTACCAAATGAGCGCAGAAGAGCAGGAACGCCTGGCCAGGGATTTCAAGGAGTGGCCGGCCGAAGACGGCGCGCCTTACACTGACCGCAACAATAATGGTCGATACGATCCGGATTTCACCGCCTGGCTCGACAACTGGGATAACTCGGATGAGCCGTTCATAGTTGGAAATGAGGTCCTGTGGTTCGTTATGAACGACATGGACTCCCTCCGCTCAATGCGCCTGTACGGTACGCCGCCCATTGGCTTGGAAGTACAGGTACTGGTCTGGGGCTACGACAATTACGGTCCACTCGGCAATACCGTTTTTGTAAAATATACGATCATCAACAAGGGCGGGGAAAACCTGACCGACGCGTATTTCGCAAAGTGGTCGGACATCGATGTCGGTAATCCCGACGATGATTTAGTCGGCGTTGATACTCTCTTAAATCTAGGATACGGCTACAACTTCAACGTTAACGACGGTGTGTATAAAATATCTCCCGCTGTAGGTTACGATTTCCTTCAGGGCCCAGTCGTCCCTCAGCCAGGAGCGACGGCTAAATACAACTTCGGAGACAGGACTGGATACCGGAATCTTCCGATGACTTCGTTCATCTTTTATATTGGAGGCGATCCAATATACATGTCAGCTCCGCTCGGGGATGGATATGTGCAAATGTACAATAACCTGCTTGGTAAAATGTGGAACGGTACATACCCCCATGATCCCATCACTAATCAACCGACGAAATTCTTGTGTGCAGGTGACCCGATAACCGGGCGTGGTTGGGTGGACGGCAGAACTACGATGCCAAGCGATCGTACCATTCTCCCATCATCAGGACCGTTTACACTTGCCGTAGGCGACACCCAGGAAGTAGTTGTCGGAACCATCGTAGCCCGTGGTGCGGACAGGTTGAACAGCGTCCAGATGCTGCGATACTACGACCGGTTTATCCAGGTCGCATTTAACTACAATTTCGATCTGCCGCGGTCTCCCCCTACGCCTGTCGTGAGGACAACGATTTTGCCGAACAAAATCGTTTTGTATTGGGGTGACCAGAAGCAGGTGGATAGAATTGAGAAATACCACAACCGTGGATATAAATTCCAGGGATACAATATCTATCAGTTCCCAAACCGGGACGCTTTCTTTGAGGGGGGCAAGCGACTCGCAACCTACGACGTCGTCGATAACGTAGCCACG
>JAADGX010000024.1:1742-8999 GCA_013152135.1 Chlorobiota bacterium | reverse complement strand
GGGGGACAGGGAACGGCCATCCTCATTGAAAACACAAGCGCGGGAGCCTGACCATGAATATCCATGCGTACCAGATGACGGAGAAGGACAAGCCGTTCGAGCTCGTTTCTTTTCCCGTCCCACAGTTGAAGGAAGATGAAGCGCTGGTGGAGGTTGCGGGATGCGGCGTCTGCCATACCGACCTTAGCTTCTGGCACTACGGTGTTCCCACCCGCCACGAGCTTCCTCTCGTGCTCGGTCACGAAATCAGCGGAACGGTGATCGAGGGACCGGCGCACCTGGTCGGAAAACCGGTTATTGTTCCGGCCGTGCTCCCCTGCGGTGAGTGCGATCTGTGCCGGAACGGAAGGAGCAACATCTGCCAGAGCCAGAAGATGCCCGGCAACGATTTCCACGGAGGTTTTGCCAGTCATGTCGTAACACCGTCACGCTACCTCGTGCAGGTATCGGCCGAAGCGCTGACGACCCACACGCTGGCCGAATTGTCCGTGATCGCGGACGCTGTGTCCACCCCGTACCAGGTGGTCGTGAAGAGCGGATTGAAGCCGGGTGAGTTTGCGGTGGTGATTGGCGTGGGTGGAGTCGGCGTGTACGCGGCCCAGATCGCGCGGATATTCGGCGCGCACGTCCTGGCCCTCGATATCTCACCGTCACGTCTGGAAGCGGTTTCCGCCATTGAAGGCGTGCGGACATTGAACACCAGCGGACTGGGAGTGAAAGAAATCAAGGCCCAGGTCAAGGAAATCTGCCGCGAGATGGGCGCGCCGGGGAACCGCTGGAAAATCTACGAAATGTCGGGGACGAAGCCGGGCCAGGAACTCGGGTTCGCCCTCATGGGAATCGCCTCGACGCTGTCGATCGTCGGATTCACGCTGGATAAACTGGAAGTGCGGCTCAGTAATCTCATGGCGTTCGATGCGCAGATCATCGGCACCTGGGGCTGCAAGCCCGAGCTGTACCCGGAGGTAATCGACAAGGTGGCCGCCGGTGAGCTGGCGATCAAGCCGTTCACCGAAACGTTTCCATTGTCGCGGATTAACGACATCTTTCAACAGACGCTGGAACACAAGCTCGAGAAGCGTTCCGTCCTGGTTCCGGATTTCGGAGGGGCCTGACCGGCGTCGATCGATTCGTTCAACGATGCGTCACCGTGTTTCATTGTCATAGAGCAACCATCTCGTACACAAGTGAAAGGGAACCACATGAGTCATCATCTCGTCAACCATAACCTGGTCGAAACGGAATTCAAGGAAATCATTTATGAATTGCGCCCGTGCCTGGATAAAAACGGTGAAGCGGTGGAAGGACTGTACAACGCCTGGATTTTTCTCAACAACCCGAAACAGTACAACTCCTATACGACCGCCGCGGTCAAGGAGGTGATCCTGGCTTTCCGGCAGGCGTCGAACGACCGGTCGGTGGTTGCGGTGGTGTTCACCGCGGTCGGCGACAAGGCATTCTGCACGGGTGGCAACACAAAGGAATACGCGGAATACTATGCCGGGCGGCCATTGGAATACAAGCAGTACATGCGCTTGTTCAACGACATGATCACCTCGATCCTGCATTGCGACAAGCCCGTTATTTGCCGGGTGAACGGCATGCGCATCGCGGGCGGACAGGAAATCGGTATGGCCTGCGATTTTACCGTTGCCAGCGACCTGGCCGTGTTCGGGCAGGCGGGCCCGCGTCATGGAAGCGCTCCCGACGGCGGCAGCACGGATTTTCTCCACCTGTTCGTCGGCATCGAGCACGCGATGCAAAGCGGCATCCTCTGCGAGATGTGGAGCGCGTACCAGGCTCTCAATCTGGGACTGATCAGTGAAGCGGTGCCGGTGTTGAACGTAAACGGCGAATTCGTCCGCAACCCCCTGGTAGTAACGGATCGCTACGTGGATGAAACCGGCGCTCTCGTGTACGGGACGCGGAAACGCGGCGACGAGCTGGCCAAGGGCAAGGAACTTCTGGCCAGCGGAACGGTAGACCTGTCTCCGCTCGACAACGCGGTCAACACCCTCGCCACAAAGATGTTGTACCTGATGCCGGACTGCGTGAACAAGACCCTGAACAGCCTGCGTAAGAAGAAGCTCGAGCACTGGGACCGGAACGCCCAGACGAACCGCGACTGGCTCAGCCTCAACATGATGACCGAAGCCAAGGCCGGGTTCCGCGCCTTCAACGAAGGACCCAAAGGCAACCGGGAAGTGGATTTCGTCAAGCTGCGGAAGATGCTCGCCGACGGTCATCCGTGGGACGATGAACTCATTGAAGCCATCCTGCCGAGGTAACCATGCCGGATCTCGTTGCAGTTGAAACGCTTTACGACGGACAGGTTCGCCGCCTGACCTTGAACGCTCCAAAGGCCAACGTCCTGGACGCGGAAATGATGTCCGCCCTGCAGGCCGCTCTCGATGCGTGTCGCAACGAAGCCGGTCTCAAGATGATCCAGATCACGGGTGCGGGAAATCATTTCAGCTTCGGGGCGAGCGTCGCGGAACACACGAAGGAAAACGCGCCCGCCATGTTGTCCCAGTTTCACGCCTTGTTCTACACCATGGCCGAGCTTGCGATTCCCACCGCGGCCCTGGTGTCGGGGCAGTGCCTGGGCGGCGGCCTGGAGGTCGCGCTCATGTGCAACTTCATATTCGTTGACAAGTCCGCACGCCTCGGCCAGCCGGAGATCATTCTCGGGGTGTTCGCTCCTCCTGCGTCGCTTCTTCTGCCCTTGAAACTCGGGCAGGCACGGGCGGACGACCTCCTGCTGACGGGTCGATCCATCACCGGTGAAGACGCGAAAGCGTTCGGTCTTGCCGCTGAAGTGTATGAAGACCGGGAAGCTCTCCTGGCCGGTGTGGACGAGTGGACGCGGAAACACGTTCTTCCCAAGAGCGCGTCGTCGTTGCGCTTCGCAGTCAAGGCGGCCCGGATGCAATTCTACGAGGGCTTGCGGGAGAAGCTCGGCGCCCTTGAAAGGATGTACGTGTCGGATCTCATGGAGACCGCCGACGCCAACGAAGGTATCCAGGCATTCCTGGAAAAACGCAAACCAGAATGGGTAAACACGTAATGATGGAATTCACGCATATCGGAATTGTCGGGGCTGGAACGATGGGCGCCGCGCTGGCGCAGAAATTTGCCCAGGAAGGATTCCAGGTCGTAATGATCGACCGGGAAGAGCGTTTTCTTGAAAGAGGCCTGGAGAGCATTCGTTCGACACTGGATGCCGGGCGGGAGCGCGGAATCTTCACCGAGGAACAAGTTGACGCCATCATGGGACGGGTGAATGCGTCCACGGATTACGCGTCACTCGCGCCGTGCCAGTTGACCGTTGAAGCGGTCTTTGAAGACCTGGACGTGAAGACGGACGTCTTCCGCCGGATCTGCGAGGCAGTGGATGAATCGGCGATTGTCGCGACCAACACCTCGTCGTTTTCCGTCTCCGCCTTGTCGCGTGCCGTCGCGCGTCCGGAGCGGTTCATCGGCCTGCACTTCTTCTACCACGCCGCCATGAATCGCCTGGTGGAAATTGTGCGGGCGGAATCAACCAGCGATGAGACGTTTCAGAGCGCCATGTTGCTGATGCAGCAGTGTGGAAAAGATCCCATCATTTGCCGTGACGTGAACGGTTTCGTAGTGAATCGCTTTTTCGTCCCCTGGCTCAACGAGTCCGTTCGCCTGTACGAAGAGGAAGTCGCGGGCATGGCGGATATCGACGCGGTATGTCGCAAGGTGTTCGGTTGCGGCATGGGACCCTTTGCCCTGATGAACGCGACAGGTGTGCCGATCGCGTACCATTCGCAGCAGACCTTGCACGAAGCCTTCGGCGCCTTCTATCGCCCTGCTGAAAGACTGCGCGAGCAAATGGAGCGCAACGAGCCCTGGAGCATCGGCGAGGAAACGGGGGTCGACGCCGCGGTGGAAGAGAGGATTCGCAGGCGCATGCTGGGCGTGGTGTTTCTGGTCTGCGGACAACTCCTGGACGAGAACGTCTGCACGGCGGGCGATATCAACAGGGGAGCGCGGATCGGCCTTCGCTGGAAGCACGGACCGGCGGAACTATACCATGTGATCGGCGAAACGGAAGTGCGCGCGATGGCGTCGGAAATTGCGTCCGCGTGGGACATTGACTTGCCGTCGTCACTGAATTCCGCCGCGTGGAAGCAGGACGTTCTGCGCGTGGACCGGCACGATTCCACCGGGGTGATCGTCGTCAACCGGCCCGAGGATCTCAACGCCTTCAATCCGTTGGTTGCCTCCCAGCTTTCCGAGGAATTCGAACGCCTGGAAGGCGATCCCGCCGTCGGTACCATCGTCATCACCGGCCAGGGCAAGGCGTTCATGGCCGGGGCGGACATCAAGTTTTTCATCGATCACATCGTAGCCGGGACGCTCCAGGAAATCGTCTCGTTCACGAAGGCGGGGCAGGAACTGTTTCGTCGGATCGATGACTCCGGCAAGAAGGTGGTGGCGCTGGTGAACGGTCTCGCTCTCGGTGGAGGTTTCGAACTGGCTCTCACGGCCGACGTCATTCTGGCCCTCAAACACGCCGTGTTCGCGTTCCCGGAAACCGGCATCGGGATCTACCCGGGGCTGGGCGGGACGCAAAGGACGGTCAAACGGGTTGGAAAGGGATTGACCAAGTACCTGGTATATACCGGTGATTTCGTTTCGGCGCGAAAGGCCTTGGAATTCGGGCTGATCGACGCCGTGGTGGGTTGGCGCGATGTCCCCGCCGTGTTCCGGGGAAATCTTCCCGCGATCCAGGAACGAACGGATCTTTCCGGCTACTGGCAGGGGATTCGCGACTTGTTCGAGAAGTATCCGTTGAGCCAGCTCGTGGACGTCGATTTTCAACCCGAGACAACGCTCGACGAGAAAACCTGGCGCGGCATCGTGAAACGTATTCGCAGGAAAGCGCCCCGGGCGTTGGCCCTGGCGGAGCGGTTGATCGATGCCCAGGAGGGACCGGAGTCGGAGCTGGAGCACCTGGAGGAGATATTTTCCACCGAGGATGCCTTGGCGGGTCTCAGGAGTGTCGGTGGACCGCCGCCTGCATTCAGTGGACGGTGAGCGGTTGATCAAGGACCGCCCGCAATGTCCTTGTTGAACCTCACGGCCTGAATTTGTGCGGCGATGGAAAGCGCGATCTGGGCCGGGGTTTCGCCGCCGATGTCAAGCCCGATGGGCGTGTGGATGTGCGCGATCCGGTCGTCACCCGGAAAGGCGGTTTCCAGTTCCTTCCGGAGATTGACGGATTTTCGCTTCGAGGCAATGACGCCGATGTACCGCAGGGAACCGGCGCGGCGGAACAGCGCATGAAGAATTTCGGTCTCGTACTTGTGGGCCGGGGTGACAATAACCACGAAAGAAGAAGGATCCCAGGACGTGTTTTCGATGAACCTGGTGTAATCGGAATGAACGATTTCGTCAACAGAAGGATGGAGATCCCGGGCCGCGAATTCCTCGCGGTTCTCGACCAGCGTCACGTAGAAGTCGATGGACTTCAGCAGGGGAGTCAGGCTTTGCGATATGTGGCCGCCACCGAAGACGAAGACGTTGTCCCTGGCGCCGATGTATTCATAGAAGATGGTCGTCGTGCCTCCGCACTGCATGCCGAGATTGTCGGGTCCGGAGCTCAGGTTGTAGGTCTTCAGGAGGTTGCCCTTTTCTCCGAGCAGTCGCCGTGCCTGAGCGATGACTTCCTTCTCGATGGCGCCGCCGCCGACCGTGCCCGCAACAAGTCCATCCCGGTCGATCACGGCTTTGAAGTGTTCCTTTCCGGGCGAACTGCCCGTCGTTTCCACGACGGTAGCGATGACGAAAGGGCGGTTCCTGTTCGTGAGCGATGCGATGGTTTCGAAAATGTTCATGATGACTCAACCCTTGTTGTTCAGAAATACCCGCGTAATGTATTCCAGGTCGCCGGGTGTGTTGATAGTGTGGATGACCGCTTCCGTCGGCACCGGCACCAGGCAGGCGTCTGTAGTGAATTCAGCCAACGCGTTCCGGGTGGTATCATCGGGCGAACGGCTCATGATGCTTGTTCGTACAACGGGGCGGCAGAGAACGGGATGACCCCTGCGGTCCTTGTAACATGGAATATACAGCGAATGCGCGGTTTCCCGCCATGCATGGATGAGAGCCTCGTGCACGCTGGTCGGGACGTGCGGCTGGTCGACCATGTGGATCAGGAAACTGGAATCGTGGCTTACGGCGCGGACGCCGGCCTGCAGGGACGAGAGCATCCCTCGTTTCCAATCCGGATTTTCGATACATTGGACGTGTTCATCATGAAGATCCGACAAGGCATTTCGAACATCATCACCGCGGTACCCGGTAACTACGAGAACCAGCGGGCACAAGGTGCGCAACCGCTTCGCAATACCGCGGACCGCGGGCTCGCCACGGATGGAAAGGAGCGGCTTGAATTGCGACAAACGACTGGAACGCCCCGCCGAAAGGATGATGGCGACAGGATTCGTAGCCGGTGGATGAGAGGGAAAAGTCATGGGAGAAAATATACAAATTGTACGATCGGGGGAAGAACCGGAACCCGGGATTTATTTGCTGAAAAAATGAGCGTGTTGACGCCTATTCCCTTCCGGGGGAGCAACGAAAATGTGGCGACCATGCTCATGAGCACACTGAAATTTCATCACTACAACAAATGGAGCGCGTTGCCATGCGGTTTAAAGGAAAAGTCGCTGTCGTCACCGGGGGAACACGCGGTATCGGCAGCGCCATCACCCGCCGTCTCGCCGATGAAGGTGCGGTAGTCCACGTTTTTGACATCCATGTGCCGGAGCAGGAGGAAAAGGAGCGCACGGCCGGGGTGTATTTTCACAAGGGTGACGTCACCTTGATGGAAGATGTAGAGCAGTTTGTGGCTACTGTAGTAGGAAGCAGTTCGCGAATCGACATTCTTGTCAACAATGCCGGCATCGTTCGCGACAATGTTATCTGGCGCATGCCGGAAAGCGATTTCGATGCGGTTATCACCGTGAACCTGAAAGGCCCCTGGCTCATGTGCCGGGCGGTGGCGCAGGAAATGCGAAAGCAGAAAGGCGGCCGCATTGTCAATATTGCGTCCCGCGCATGGCTGGGAAATTTCGGGCAGTCGAATTACTCCGCGTCCAAGGGGGGATTGATCAGCATGACACGGGTGCTGGCGCTGGAACTGGCGCGTTCGAACGTGACGGTCAATGCCGTGGCTCCGGGATTGATCGACACCCCCATGACCCGGTCCCTGTCCCCGGA
>JAADGX010000024.1:0-1657 GCA_013152135.1 Chlorobiota bacterium | reverse complement strand
GGGGTTCATCACGGGCCAGGTGCTCCACGTGGACGGGGGGAAAAGCATCGGGGCGACGGTTTATTGATTAACGAGACATTGGTCTTGAGGAGGTTGAGAAATGCATAGAGATTTTCGGGAAGAAACGGAACACGGCGCGGAACCGGCTGTGACGGAAGCCGTGAAAAAGCGTTCCATGATGGAAGTTGAGCTGACCGTCAACGGGGTTCCCCGTCGCCTGCTCGTCGATCCGTTCGAATCGTTGCTCTATACGTTGCGCGAGCGTTTGAATTTAACCGGAACGAAAGAAGGGTGCGACCAGGGAACATGTGGCGCGTGCACGGTGCTTCTGGACGGCGTTCCGGTGCTGAGCTGCCTGACGCCGGTGGCCCGATGTTCGAACCGCCGCGTCACCACGATCGAGGGAGTGGCGAAGAACGGGGAACTGCACCCGGTACAAAAGCACATGGTGGAGACCGGCGGCATCCAATGCGGCTTCTGCACACCGGGCATGGTGATGACAGCGGTCGCGTTTCTCCGGGAAAATCCGCAGCCGGACCGCCGGGAAATCAGGGAGGCCATCTCGGGTAACCTGTGCCGCTGCACCGGTTACGCAAAGATCGTCGAGGCTATATCGAAGGCGGCGGAGGAGATGCAGTCATGACCAGGATAGTGGGAAAAGGCATTCCATATATTGACGCGCGGAAGAAAGCAACCGGGCAGGCCATGTACGCGGACGACTACAAGTTCCCGAACATGCTGTACGTGAAATTCCTCCGAAGTCCGCAACCGCATGCCCGCATCGTGTCCATCGACACGTCGAGAGCGGAAGCTCATCCGGGTGTCCGGGCGGTGGCAATCGGGCGCGACCTGCCGCTCGGGTTCGGTGTCCTGCCGGTCAGTCCGGACGAGACGGCCATGGCGGTGGACAAGGTCCGGTACGCCGGTGAAATCGTCGCCGCCGTGGCGGGCGAGACGGAGGAAGCAGCGCTCGAAGGTGTGCGCCTGATCGAAGTTCGCTACGAACCGATACGGGCGTTCCTGGAGCCTGAAGATTCACTCGACGAATGCGATCCCGGAGAACAGATTCACGAACACTGCAAGAACGGCACGAACATCCACAAGATTGCGTCCCTGCGCTTCAATGATCCCGAGGCCGCGTTGGAGGAAGCGCCTCACGTCCGCACGCTGAAGTTCCGGTTCGCGGGGGTGACGCATGCTTTTACGGAACCCATGGCGACCGTGGCGACGTGGAACGAAGACGACGGCCTCGTCGTCATCAGCGCCACACAGGTTCCCCATTACCTGCACCGGACGCTTTCAAAGATTCTCGGACTTCCGCTCCATCGCATCCAGGTCATCAAGCCCGCCCTGGGAGGCGGCTTCGGCGGCAAGAGCGATCCCTTTCCCCATGAGCTGATCACCGCGTACCTGGCCATGAAAACCGGCCGGCCGGTCAAGTGCCGTTTCTCACGCGAGGAAGTTTTTCTGAACAACCATGGCCGCCATCCAACGGACCTGACGATCTCCGTCGGCTGTGACGGCGAGGGGAAACTCCAGGCGTTGAACGCGGACATCGTCATCGACGGCGGGGCGTACGGGAGTTTCGGCGTGGTCACGACCTATTACAACGGCGTTCTTCTTCAGGGGCCGTATCGCATCGATAGATTCGGCTTCC
>JAADGX010000189.1 GCA_013152135.1 Chlorobiota bacterium | reverse complement strand
CGGCTGACTGGTTGAACAACAACCTCTGATAATCGTAAGTGCTGATAAAAGAAAAAGATCGCCGTGGCTGCGATCTTTTTCTTTTGCCATTATTCACTTCAAAGTTTCAGGACGTCAACGCCCGGTTGACGCTGGCAGCGGCTTCTTTCAGGTTGTTTGCAACTTCGAATGATAAACCCGATTTGGCCAGGATCTCTCCCGCTTTTTCGGCGTTTGTACCGGCAAGGCGGACAACGATAGGAATCTTGACTTTCGTGTTCTTCGCTGCTTGAACCACTCCTTGTGCAACTCTATCGGCGCGCACGATGCCGCCGAAGATGTTGATAAGGATGGCTTTTACATTTTTATCAGCGAGAATAATGCGGAATCCCTGCTCCACGGTTTCGGCGCTGGCGCTCCCGCCCACATCGAGGAAGTTGGCGGGCTCCCCACCGGAGAGCTTGATCATGTCCATTGTCGCCATGGCGAGTCCCGCGCCGTTAACCATGCAACCGACGTTTCCATCCAGCTTGATGTAATTGAGGTGCGCCGCTGAAGCCTTGACTTCCAGCGGATCTTCTTCTTTCGTGTCCCGCATCTTCAGGATATCGGGATGCCGGTACAGGGCGTTGTCGTCGAAGTTCATTTTGGCATCGAGGGCAAGCACCCGGCCTTCTTTGGTCACAACCAGTGGATTGATTTCCACAAGGCTGGCGTCGGATTCTTTGTACGCCCGTGCCAGGGTGAGGAGGAACTTCACACCGTTCTTGAATGCGTCTCCCTTGAGCTTCAACCCGTACGCGAGTTCCCGTGCCTGGTACATCTGGAAACCAATCGACGGGTCGATCCATTTCTTGAGAATCTTTTCCGGTGTCTTTGCCGCAACCTTTTCGATTTCCACGCCGCCTTCGGTGGAAACCATGACCACCGGCATTCCGACCGAGCGATCGAGCACCACGCCTGCGTACAGTTCACGGGCGATGTTGATGCCTTCCTCCACCAGTATCCGCCGGATGATCTTTCCCGCTGGTCCGGTCTGAACCGTCACCAGCTTGTTCTTCAACATGGCCTGCGCGGTCGATTCGACCTCATCGAGGCTTTTGCAGATGCGCACGCCGCTGCCTAGTACGATTTCATTGGTCTTGGGATGGTAGACTTTCCCCTTGCCTCTTCCCCCCGCGTGAATCTGGGCTTTAACCACCCAGACTTTTCCGCCAAGTCCCTCGGCGATTTTTCTTGCCTTGGCCGGATTAAAAGCGACCCCGCCGCGAGGAGTTGGTACTCCAAACGAGCGGAATATTTCTTTTGCCTGGTATTCGTGTATGTTCATTGAGTATCCTGAGTATAATGGATTTGAACAAAAAAACACATAAACATTCTAATTTACACAAACGCGGGAAAATACGCGAATAAAGTTTCCTCCGAGTATTTTCTTGATGTTAGTCTCTGAGTATCCGCGTCGCAGCAGCTCGGCAGTAAGCTCGGGGAGATGCGTGACGTCTTCTAGGCCGAGAGGTGCCACGCTGATACCATCGAAATCGGAACCGATACCGACGTGGTCGATGCCCGCCACAAGAACGACATGATCGATGTGATCGACAACGCGGCGAAGCGTGGCATGAACCTGTGGATACCGGGTGGCAAGGAATTTCTTGCGCTCCTTGACCAGGCGATCCGGGTTATTGGCGTATTTTTTCGCGATGGTTTTCCATTCTCCGGCATAGCGTTTGAGTTTCCGCATTTCCGTTTTGGTGACGGAACTGTCAATGAATCGCGGATAGAAATTAATCATCACGACACCGCCGTTTCCCGCGATTGCTCGGAGTTGATCATCCGTCAGGTTGCGGTAGTGATGCGCGAGATAATCGCAGGATGAATGGGACGCGATAACGGGGTTCCTGGTTTCGGCAAGAACATCCCGCACCGCAGTCGGTCCCAGGTGAGATATGTCGATGAGTATTCCAAGACTGTCCATGGCATGAACGATTTTTCGACCGAAAGGAGTTAGACCGCCTTTTTTTCCGGCTGCCTCGTCGCGGGCGGACGTCGCCCAGGATGTGCTGTTGTTCCATGTCAATCCTATGTAGCGGACTCCGCGTTTGAAAAAATGGTAAAGGTTTTCCAGTCGTTTTCCGATGGGGTGGCCGCCTTCCAGGCCGTAGAGGCAGGCGAGTTTGCCCTGTTTGAGGCATTCCCGTAATTCGACAATATTCGTCACTTTTTCAACCCGGTATCGATTGCGGGAAATAATGGTATCCAGCGAGTCAATTTCCTCATCAGCGTAGCCCGTATACCCCCGAGCATGTTTTACAGCGGGAGGGACCCATATGGAAAACACCTGCACATCCACTCCTCCTTCGCGTAAACGCACCAGGTCGGAATGGCCGGTATCGCGGCGTCTTTCGATATTTTCACCGTCCATCACGCTCATGAGGAGGTCGTTATGCCCGTCGACGACAATAGCATCCCTGTGGATGCGTGACGCTTCCTGTGCTTGGTTCGTAAAAGCGAAAATAACGGCAATGACGGAATAGAATAACAGGCTCATGTGCATCCCGATGCAGTTGGTGTGTGCGCTCTGCGTGTCAGAGACTCAGGAGACAAGCGGAAATGAGTATTCCCATAGACCAGGGAAAACGAAAGAGGAGCCGACGGCGCCGACTCCTCGTGTGTATCACAATTCTGTTACCACGACGGCGTCAGGATTGTTCAGTTTCCCCTTTCTTGATTGTCTGAATCTCAACGCGGATTTCCTGAGCTTTGCGTTTCAGATCATTCATGTGTTTGCGGACGCGGGTTCCCGCTGACTTGTTGCCCTTTTCGTAAAACTTGTGAAAGTCTTTTTCAAAAGATTGCACAAGCTCAACAAGTTCTTCAAATCTGCCCATGAATTTCTCCTTGTTTAGTTGATGGAAACGTTAAGAATGCTGCTAGCGTTTTTTTCGTTTAATGTAAGCGTTTTGCAATGATTCGTACAACTCTGTCCGGCGCTGGTACAGTTTTTTTCGCCTGCGGCGGGATCGCTTGGCCAAGGCGTACGAAGTCATGATCGGCATGGCAATGGTTACATCCGTGTAAACCACTACCGAGTCAGGTAATTTGGCTGGATCGACCTTTCCCCAACTGACCGCTTCCGATGGCGTGGCGCCGGAGAGCCCGCCGGTGTCCGGGCGAGCGTCGGTAACTTGGAGAAAGAAATCGTGTCCTTTTTCCTTCAAACCGAGGACTTCCTGGATTTGAGGTTCTGTCTGGAGGAGAAAGTTTTTTGGGGAGCCGCCGCCGAAAATCACCACGGCGCTTTTCCCGCCGGTCTTTTTTGCGCCGTATACAATGGCAGCGGTCTCGTTCACGTCTCGTGAAACGTCGAGGATGCAGGAATAACCCTGGAGTTGCATGGCTGCGACGTTCATTCCTATTGAACTATCACCCGGCGATGAAGTGTACACCGGAACCTTGTACCTGTATGCTGCGGCCAGTAAACTCACTTCTCCGAGTCCGAGAGCCTTTTCTCTGGCCGCGAGGTATTTTCCGCATATGTAGTGAAATTCGGCGGTTCCCATGGTTCTCTGAAATTCCTGCTCCTCAAGGATTTTACGGAAAAATGCATCAGTAGACAACAACACCTCGTAATCAAATAGTACATCGTAGATCCTGATGACACCGGCGCGCCGAAGAACGCGATCATCGACGTTCGGAGTCCCTTGATGGAGGGTACCGCCGATTGCAAAGTGAGCGTCGTGATAGAGGTTTGCACCTGTACTGACGATCCAGTCAACGAAACCCGCTTTGATGAGAGGAATGATGCAACTTGCGCCAAGGCCCGCGGGTGTGAGAGCGCCCGTCAGGCTCATGCCGACGGTGACGTCGTCTTCCAGGATCTTTTCAGAGAACAGGCGACATGCTTCTGAAAGCCGGGCTGAATTGTACGCCTGGAAATAGTGTTCTACCAGTTCGACGATCGGGATATTTTTTCCGATGGCTTGGGGAGCTATCGGGGGTCCGTTGAGAAGTTTATCCGTCGAAACAGCCATTTCGTGTGAAAGTAAAGGAATTCCTTGTCAATTTCCATGAGAGAATGTGTGGAAGCGTAAAAACGTTTTGCAGTCGGGATTTTTCTCGCTTCTCATGGTAAATACGTGAAAAATCCAATAGAAACAACAATTTCAAAAAAATACTACGTCTCGGTATCATAAATGTGACAAGGAGAAAACGCGGATTGTATCAGTATTTTTCGAAATCTCTTACCGCTGTTTTGATTACCGGGTCAGGAGAAGCTTCCGGGTTACGGAAAAACCGTTTACCTGGAGTGTGTAAAAATACACGCCGGGGGTCAACCCGTTTGCATTAAAACGAATGCTATGTTCACCGGCGGTTTGATGTTCGTCAACCAATGTCGCGACCAATCGGCCAAAAACGTCGTGCACCGTGAGTCTGGTGGTCATGTTCTTAGGCAGATCGAAACTGATGATCGTGCGTGTCCGGAATGGATTGGGATAGTTTTGCCTCAGCTCGAAGAAAACCGGCTGGGTATTGTCAGCGTTGGTTGGATCGGTAGTGACTTCACCTTTCAGCGCAACATCGATGGCGCCGGTGTTTGTTCCTGAGTACGTGATGCGAAGAGTCGCATTCTTTGTTCCGGTCGGCAGATGTGGAAGAAAAGCAATAAAGAGAGTGTCGTGTTCCCCGCCCTGGACGGTCGAAGGCAGTGAACGCATTATGCGAAAGTAACTTGAATCCTGTCCTTCGATGACCTGAGACTGGATTGTTAATGTTTCGTTACCCGAATTGGTGACAACAAAGGAACGCTGGACCCGGGGATCGCGATCCTTGTGTTTGCCAAAATCGATGGAGGAGACGGACGCTCGCAATTTCCCTGGACGCACGGCGAAACCGGAGAGCTGCACGTCTACGGAACCTGTTCCGGTATCGTTATGCGTGATGGTGAGTGTTGCGCCGTGCGCTCCGTCGCTCCGGGGAGAGAAAGACACGTTGATTTGTTTGCTCTCCGTTGGCGCGATGGAAAGAGGTGTCGATTCTCCTATCGAGAAATCATTGCTGGAACCGCTTAGAGTGAAACCATTGACAACCAGGTCGGCGTTACCGGTATTTTTTATTGTGAAAGACTTTGTAATGGTTGAATCGACAATCACGTTTCCGAAATCCAGCACAGTCGTGGAGAGTGAAATTACCGGTGCGCGTGCTATTCCGATTCCCCGGAGAGAAATTGTATCGGTTGTCTTTCCGGGCGTATTGCTGGCGATGATCATCGTTGCGGTTTGCAGACCCGGCACTGCTGGAGTAAACGTGATCCACATGGAATCGCTTTCACCGGCTTGGATAGTGTGGGGAAGAGCAAACGTGTACGAGAAATCAGTAGCCGTGAACGTGCTTACGGAAATCGAGGAGATCGTCAGAACGGCCGTTCCCTGGTTCGTGATTACGACCGGAAGTGTTTTCTGGCTGTTGACAAGGACGTCGCCGAAGTCCAGCGATGCGTCGGATAGCGCGAGTGCCGGCGCGGCGCCTTCACCCAGGAGTGTAATGCTCAGATCGCCCCCCGCGTTTGAGCTGATAACAAGTTGTGCGGGTAATTGACCGGTAGCGGTTGGAGAAAATGATATCGTCAGGGCAAGGCTGTCGCCCGGTTGTAAACTGAACGGTGGGGTTGGGGTTACGGAGTACATCTCCGGGTGAGTGCCGATAAGCTTGACAGTGGTGATTTCCAGCGTACCCGTACCGCTGTTGTGCAAAACAAGGCTTTTGGTCGCCGTGGTCGAAACTGTCGTTTTGCCAAAGTCGATTGACGGCGAGGATGCGCTAATGGCCGGTTTCGGAGCGGCGGAAGCAAAGCCCGTCAGGTCGATATTTTGCGGAAAGCCGCCGTATTGTTGGATCTCCAATCGAGCGTTTTTCCGACCGGTTGAAGTTGGAGCGAACGTGACATCGACCTGGTGCGAATTGCCGGGGGCAACGCTGAACGCTCCGGTTGGCTGGACGCGGAATTGCGATTTATCGGCGCCTGAAACACGAATCCCCGCAATGTCCAGGTTTATGTTGCCCGCATTTGTGATGTTGAAAGAAATGATCGAATCCAATGTGACGGCAACCGTGTCGAAATCCAGCGACTGCACGGCGATTTGCATCTTTGGCATTAATCCTTTGCCCGTGAGGGCGACATTCGATTCCGGAGCGAGCGGGTCGTTGGATACGATCGTGAAGACCGCTTGCCTCTGGCCCATGTCTTTCGGAGTGAATGTCATGGCTATACTTTGCGTCTCTCCCTGCCACACGGTAAACGTGTCCGTCGGAAAATAGGAGAAATCTCCTATGTCGGAGCCGTCGATACCCATCGCCTGGATGTTCAGCGGGCCGTTGCCCGTGTTCGTAATGTTCAGGTTTAACGTGGTGTCGCGGCCCACGCGTACGTCTCCGAAATTCAAATTGCTGACGACGTTGATCACGGCGACTTTCGGAATGCCCTCGCCTGTTACAGCGATGGGAAACGGGCTGTCGATGGTCGTCGTGGCGTCGTGGTTGAGATCTAACGAAGCACTGAACGTTCCGACCTCGGCTGGCGCGAAACGTAGGTTTATGGTTTTCGATTCACCGGGAAGCAATTGCGCATCGCCGCAGTCCAGGGGATCGATTTCAAAGTGTGATCCGTCCGCACCCGTGAAGGTGCATGGTATTGTAACGTTCAGGGTATCGTTCGATCCCACGTCGTTGGATATTTCCACTTGTTGCCAGGGAGACGCATCCGTTTTCGCGATTTTTCCGAAGTCAATCGCCGTTGGCGATACCAGCATGTTCCGGCAAGCGCCGCGCCCGTAGATCGGTATATTCTTCGGTGACGGTTCATTGGTTGCATTATGGGTGATGACGAGTTCACCCGTCGCATCGCCGCACTGGTCCGGACGATACTCGATCTCTATTGTGTGGGATTGTCCGGGCGGAATTTGGAACGTACCCCCACCTCCCCCGGATATAATCTTGAATTGGCCGTTGCCGTTATTGGAGAGGGAAATCGTTCCACTCAACGTTTGAATGGAACCCGGCTTGTTTGTAATAACGTAGCTGGCAATGGCCGTTTTTCCCGTGTCAACTTCCCCGAACTGAATCTCGTCGGAAGAAAACACGACGTCGATACAAGATCCCACGCCGGTCAAGTCAACGGTCATGGGCGATGATTGGTTCGTCGCATCGTTGTCGATGTATAGGATGGCCGTTCGCGTGCCGCATTGCGAGGGAGTGAATCAGAGGTTCACGGTGTGTGTCTGAGGGAAAATGCGCCTCCACCGGAGTTGATATAGAATTCGGTCTCGGTGCAATCGAGGTACACGTATCCGTTCAATGTCTGGTTACTGGTGGAACGATTGGAAATGATGAGATCCCGCGCCGACGCTGGTACTCCGACCTTGGAGCCGCCAAAATCAACAGGGTTCGATGATACGCTCATCAGGCGTTGGAAGTTTGCCGTTCCGCTGGTGATGTTTATGGTGGCGCAGCGGGCGGTACCGTTGTTCGTCTCCGAGGTTTCCGAGTACATGCCCAAATCGTCGATCATCCAGCCGAGATAGTACGTCCCCGGTGTGACGCTGGGAATGGGAACCGTTGACGTGAAGGTCCCCTGCGTGAACGTATCCGCCGGAGCGAAATACGTGAAGCCGAGGAGCTTGTCGTTTTGATTTATCGTTTCGTCGGTGGAAAGGTAGAATCCGAGTCGAAGGGGTTTGCATTTCTTGGGGAGGCCCTGGGTGTGGACGGAATACTCCACGGTGATGGAAGAACCTATGGCGGCCGTCGAAGGAGAATTGGAAACGCTGCCAACAAGACCGGTGTTGATCCGTTTCCAGCGTGTACATATGAACTCCAGCGGCGGAGCATTCGAGGAGGAATAGTTCGCGCGCACGCCGGCCCGATCGTCGGCCATCATCGTGTGCTCCCAGTTGCCGCCCCACCCGCCAGGGTAGTACATGTTCATGATGGTGGGCACGCTGTTCTCGTGTCCAAGACCCAACCCGTGACCGAACTCGTGCGAGGCCACGTTGAAAAAATCGTAGGGCGAACCGGAATACTTGCTGCAGCTCGCCGGGTGGCTGTTGTAAATCCAGCTAACAGCGCTGTTAAAGACGATATCCATTTCAAGCAATCGGTTTCCTGTGAACCACGAGTACGTCACACCGAGTGCGCCGGACGTTGAACCGAATGTAATGTAGTTGACGTTG
>JAADGX010000286.1 GCA_013152135.1 Chlorobiota bacterium | reverse complement strand
TGGCGTGGCGAGTTGCGTAAAACGGCGGATGCCGTCGTTGTGTTTGGAGCATCCATCGCCGGTGCGCTGATATTTGCCTGGAGCGATACCTTTTGGTTCAACGCGGTTGAAGCGGAAGTTTACGCTAGTGCGATGTTTTTCATCGCATTGGTGTTATGGCTGGTTCTTCGATGGCACGAAGTAGCCGATGAGCCGTACAGCCAACGGTATCTTTTACTTGTCGCCTTTGTTATCGGTCTCAGTATCGGCGTGCACCAGCTCAGTCTTCTCGTTTATTTCGGTATTGTTCTTGTCATCTATTTCCGATTGTTCACGTTCAGGTTGGGCAGCTTCGTGCTATTCGGGTTGGGAGCGCTGGCCTTTTTCATCATTATCTATTCCGGAATTATCACGTGGTTACCGTCTCTTCTCGACGGTAAACTGACGGAATCATCACAATCCTCGATTTTGGTTCAGCTCATACCCGTTCTGATTGTCCTGGTCATGATCGGCGGCTTGTGGTATTCACACAAAATCAAGCACGGGGCTCTTAATACTGTTATCCTCTCCGCGTTTCTTATCATTATCGGCTACTCGACGTACACGCTTGTTTTGATACGGGCGATGGAACATCCGCCCATCAATGAAAATAATCCCGACACCCTCGAACGCCTCGTCATGTATTTGAACCGTGAACAATACGGCGACATGCCTTCAATCACGGATCGGCGATGGAGCAATGAACCGGAGAAAATAGAGAATTATCGCAAGTACAAGAGTGACTGGGATTATTTTGTATCGTATCAGTTGAATCATATGTTTCTCCGGTACTTGTACTGGCAGTATATCGGCAGGGCGGGAGACATTCAGGATGCGCCTTCGTATTTTGCGGGAGAAATCAGTGATGGTCCGGAAAACGGTTCCTGGACGCTGGCTCGTGCTGCGTTTCCCAACGTGTACTACGGTATACCTTTTCTCCTGGGACTGATCGGTTTGTTCTATCATTTTCGAAAAGACTGGAAGATGGCCTCGATGCTCCTGGTCCTCTTTCTCGTCTTTGGGGTCGCGCTTGTCATCTACTTCAACATGGCGGAGCCACAGGCGCGGGAACGCGATTACTTCTTTGTTGGCGCTTTCTTTGTTTTCGCCATGTGGGCGGGATTCGGTACAGCGGCAATCCTGGAGTTCCTCGAGCGACGGATTACTTCCGTTCCGTTTCTCGGTGTGACGTTGGCGGTGTTGCTGGTGGCGGCGCCCGTAAACATGGCTCGCGAAAACTGGTTCGACCATGACAGGAGCCACGATTATATCCCGTGGGATATCAGCTACAATACGCTGCAAAGCTGCGAACCGAACGCGATTCTTTTCACGAACGGCGATAATGATACGTTTCCCCTTTGGTACCTGCAGGAAGTTGAGGGAATACGTCAGGACGTGCGCATCGTCTGTTTGAGCTTATTGAACACGGACTGGTACACGTTGCAATTGAAAAACGAATCTCCTCACGGCACAGAGCCGGTTTCGATAAGCTTTTCCGATGAAGAAATCAAGCGTTATTCCGCCCCCACCACGGCGGAGGATTTCATGCAAACGACCTGGCCTAAAGAAGAAAGGGAACTCTCTCTGATAGTCCCCGGTGTGGTCATGCAGCGGTTCATCGCTGAAAACGCTGTTGGGAACGAAAGTGAACCGGACGCATCGCGCTTCAACCGTGATTTCAAGATGGTCTGGAAATCGAAAGCACGATACCCGGTGGACATTGGGGGCGGGCAATACGTGTACAAGCGTGCCTGGCAAGACGTCGTTGTTGAGGATATTCTACGAAAGAATTCGTGGGATCGCCCGATATACTTTGCTGTTTCCGTAAGCCCGCAGTCATTTATCGGTCTCGATAAATACCTGCGCATGGAGGGATTGGCGTTCAGGGTTACGCCGATCGAAGAGCGAAGCGGCGATTATATTTATTTCAAGGCAATGTGGGAACATTTGTTTGCGGACGATGTCGTTCCGTCTCGTAACTACAAGCGTGGATTTCTCTTTCGAAGTCTGCAACGACCGGACGTGTACCTGGATAACGACGCACAGCGCATGTGCGTAAACTATCGTAACGCTTTTCTCCGGACTGCCTTGTACACGTATCACGTGTTGGAGGATAAGCAGAAAACGATCCAGGTTCTCAACCGGATGGAGGAAATACTGCCGCACGATGTCATCCCCATGGATTACAGGTTACAGTACAACATTGCAACGCTGTACCTTGATTCCGGGGACTCGCAGCATTACGAAGCCTTGGCGCGGGAAATTGAAGCTCGCTGCTGGGTGGAAATCGCCAAAAACCCCAGGGAAGTGCGATCGTACTCCTCTCCGTATCGTTTCCTCCTGGAGATGTACAGGCAAAGAAAGGATTACAAGAAGGCTGTTGCTTTGGTGGACAGCATGTTGAAATATTTCCCCAATGCCGAAGACATACAAGCCCTCAGATCATCGCTCATCGAAGAGCTGGAAAGAACAAACGGTAAAACAACCAGGTGAATCATGAATTTTAATCGCTTGCACAGATTTTTTGCTTCCATCGTATTTCTCGCATCATTCATTGTATTCGCTTTGACCGTTGCGCCAACGTTGTCTTTCTGGGATTGCGGAGAGTTCATCACGGCGGCGTATACGTTAGGCGTACCGCATCCGCCCGGCGCTCCGTTCTTCGAGCTCCTTGGAAAAGCATTCACGTTTCTGCCCGTGGGCGGGCATATAGCCGATGCTATCGGATTCCGGGTCAATCTCATTTCCGTTCTTTCCAGCGCCCTGACGGTACTGTTCGTCTATCTGACGCTTATCCGGTTATTCCGCTCGTGGCACGGCGATCCGGAGGGAATACGGGAGGGCCTTATCATGATCCTCGCGGGGATGACGGGAGCTTTCGCGTTGGCTTTCAGTGATACGTTCTGGTTCAATGCAGCCGAGGCCGAAGTATACGGGATCGGCATGTTCTTCATTTCTTTCGTTGTTTGGTTGACGCTGGAATGGTACACGCGCAGCGGTGTGTTCAATTCGGACCGGACACTGCTGCTTATCGCGTACCTGTTGGGGTTGAGCATAGGTGTCCATTTGCTCAGCTTGCTAGCCATCTTTTTTGTGTTCGTTCTCTACTATTTCCGTGACAGAGTGGAAGAGTACATCACGTGGAAAACGGGAGTTGTTTTCGCCTTGGGAGCCTTGGGAGTGTTCGCGGTGGTATATCCCGGGGTTGTGAAGTATTTGCCTTCCTTCTTGGAAGGGAATACGGTTATCCTGGTCTTTATCATTATCTTCGGGCTTGTCGCCATTGTTGCCTATGCGAAAAAGGCGCCCCGTGCGCAGCTTCTTTCCCTGGCCACGCTACTGATCATTCTCGGGTACAGTACATATGCGTTGATTATTATTCGCGCTAACAAGGAACCCGCGCTGAATGAAAACGCGCCAACGTCCCTCGAATACCTTGTCAAGTACCTCAATCGTGAACAATATGGCGATTACCCGATTCTTCGCGGTCCAACCTACGACAACCGTCTGGGTACCATCGACGTCAACCGTAAGGTGTTATTTCCGCGACGTTGGAGCATGGAACCCAAGCATATCAGGGAATACCAGAAGTATTCGAGTGACCTGGACTTCTTCCTTCGCTTTCAGCTTGGTCACATTTACCTTCGGTATTTCATGTGGAATTTCGTTGGCAGGGCAGGCGATTTACAGGATGCCCCGGTGGTTTTATTTGAAGACGCGGGAAACTGGTCCGACAGTCCTGGTTATCCGAGCCGGTACTTTGCCATCCCATTATTACTCGGACTGTTCGGGCTCTACCTTCACTGGAAGAAGGACTGGAAAACCAGCCTGGCCATGACCTTGCTTTTCATGGCCACCGGCATCGGGTTGGTTGTGTACTTCAACATGTCGGCGCCGCAGGTTCGGGAGCGAGATTATTTCTTCGTCGGTTCGTTTTACGTATTTGCCATTTGGATAGGCGTAGGCGCTTACGGTCTCATGGAATTGTTAAGAAAGTGGCTGAAAGAGCGGGAGGCCGCTTCAACCGTTTCACTTGCGGGCGGCCTGGCTTTGCTCGTGCTGGCGCCCGGCAACATGTTGTTACAGAATTATCAGACACACAATCGCAGTTTGAATTACGTCGCGTTCGACTACGCATACAATTTGCTGCAATCATGTGAGAAGGATGCAATACTGTTCACCGGCGGTGATAACGATACCTTCCCCGTCTGGTACCTGCAGTACGTGGCTGGAATCCGTCGGGACGTTCGCGTTGCGAACCTTAGTCTTCTCAACACGGATTGGTATATGCTGCAACTGAAAAACGAGACTCCCTATGGTGCGAAGAAGGTCCCGATCTCATATACAGATGAGCAAATCAGGCATATGGAGGTTGGTGAGTTTGATAAAAGGGAAATACGGATCCCAGTCCCGGCGGACATTTACCGGGAATCGATTTTCAAGGATGTAGTACGTGGTATGACCATACCCGACAGTGCCGGTGAAGTGGTCTTTACCATGCAATCAGCGATCACCGACGCGTACGGCAGGAAACTGATTCGCAACCAGGACAGGATGGTACTGGATATCATCGTTAATGCGAAGTGGAAACGCCCGATTCATTTTGCATTAACCACGATGCCCAGCGATAAAATTGGACTCGATAACTACCTTATCGTGCGCGGGCTCACGTACCAATTGGTTCCGTACCGCATGGAAACGCGACAGGATCGGTACTACAGCAATGTCGATCTCCCGACAACCATGAAGCATCTGTTAAATCCGGTATCAATACCTGACAGCGCACGTTCGTACGGATTTATGTTCCGGCAGCTTCAGAATCCAAAAGTCAACCTCGATGAACAAAGCACGCGCATGATTCTCAGCTACCGGTACTTGTTTATGGCATGCGCCCAGGTTTATCTGCAGGATGGCCGGGATACGGCAGGAGCACTACGAGTTTTGGATCAAATGGAAAAACTCCTTCCGCGACGTATTCACCGCATGGATCCAATCCTGAAAACGGACCTGGCCATGCTGTATTACTTGTGCAACCGGGACGACAAGTTTGTTGAGTACACTCGGGAGGTCGAACCATACTACCTGGATTTGCTTGCCCAGGATCCAACCGGACAATCATCGCCACGAAACCCGTACACGATGTTGCTGAGCCTCTACGAGCTTGAAGGGGAATGGCAGAAAGGCATAGATATCTTAAAGCGCTATAAACAATACGTGCCAAATGATCCCTCTGTTGATCAACGGATTCGCGAATGGATGTCCAAATTGAATCAGACATCCGATACTGTAGCGCGTGTGCCCTGAGGCTCGGGATGCGCTGTCTCTGGATTATTCTGATCGCTGTTCTCGTCGTAGCGGCCAGGAGTGAATCCATCGAGGTTCGCAATCTCCGGGTTATCAATCTCTCGGAGCTCGGGTTGAAGGGACGCATAGAACGCGTACGCCTTTCCCCCGACGTTCAATTCGCTTCCGTTGAAATCCGGCGTGGCCTTTCCAGGTTTTTATACGTGGTTGATCTGCGAAAACGAAAAGCGCGTGCGGTTGATCCGAGGATAGACCTTCCGGCATACGCTTCCTGGAAGCGCTCTCCGTACCGGTACCTTCTGACCGTGGAAGATGGGGAGGCGGATTGGTATCCGCGTCTGGTTCGCGGTGAGCGGTGGTTGTGTTTTACCAGTAACGGTACGGGCGACGAGAAAGACTTGTATCTCTACAACGTGGATCGGCATATCATCGTTCGGCTTACTGCCGGCAGCGAACGGGAGCGTTTCCCTCGCTGGTCGCCGGATGGACAATCCCTGGCTTTCATCCGCCAGTCGAATAAGGGAAACGAGTTACAATTCTATCCCGATGCCGACGTTGTCTTTCGCGAACTCGAATCTCTCCATTACCGGGAACCTTTCATGTCGGCGTTACACGCCTCAGCATTGACCTCGAGTTTTGATAACCATCTCGTCACGATCAAGAAATCGCGGTTTCCGGTTTTGTATTACTGGGAGGGGAACAGACCAGTAGCAGTATCGGCGATGCGTGATCGTGTCCGTCATCTTGATGAGAGCGCATTGAATTGGACCAATCAAGCGCCGATGGTTTTATTCAAAAGTGCCGATGGTCTGCCGTCAATACTCGGCATGCGGAGAACAAGGCCCAAATCCCACAAAGCGAAAAGAAACTATGTCGTTCGCCAACTCGCTTTTCCCGCTACCTTCATCGGAGGGAATAGCGTTGTCGGGCGAAACCGGTCCGGCCACGGACTCGCCGTGATAACCCGAATTCGTAAAACCCCCGAGATGATTCCGCTGGTATTTCAAACACCTTACGAGGATGATCTTGATCGCATACGCAGTATCGATGCGATGACGACTACGGTTGGAGGCGAAGGGAACTACAACCTCCTCCTGGGATTCGGAACCAGCGAAGACGATTATATCATGTACGGCAAGATAAAACCGGAAGACATCGGCGAGAGCGTACGATCGAAAGTCCTCGTGAATATCGGGGTCTCGGGTGGTTTTGCCAGGTACACGGGTGACGCAGGAGAGGGTGACTTTTTACCGATGGGAGGGCTCTGGCTCGAAGTCCAACCGCTTCCGGGCAGTGCGCCTGCATTAGAATTGGGGCTTGAAATAAACCACGTGGAGCTATCAGGCCGAACCCTCTTGAACAAACAATTCAGTCGCGAGCTCTGGACAGGTTCGATTTACCTCCAAGCGGGGTATCTCTTTATGTATACTTACCGTCCTTTCGTACGCGCGTCATTGGGGCGCGCGATACTTGACAAACAACGATCGGATGGAAGTCGCCAGCAGACCTTGATTTACGGCATCGGTGGCGGGATGGAATTTGTTGTTACGCCGTCCATGCAGGTGCGCGTGTACGGAGTTTTTCAGTATGCGAAAAAAGACCTCGATATGACGATGCAGATCCCGAAAGCTGACAGCTTTGGCCGAATCATGGTTGGTCTTAATTACACTTTACCACTATAAACTGAAGGAAGCCTATGCCTCGTGCTCTGATCACCGGTGGAGCGGGATTTCTGGGAAGCCATCTTTGTGAGCGCCTTCTTTCTGAAGGGATGGAAGTTGTCTGCATGGATAACCTTATCACCGGCAACGTTGAAAACGTCGCTCATTTGATGGGACATGATGGATTCGTCTTCGTCAAGTATGACGTTACGAATTATGTCCATGTCGCGGGGAGTCTTGATTATATCTTGCATTTTGCCTCGCCCGCCAGTCCCATCGATTACTTGAAACTCCCCATC
>JAADGX010000257.1 GCA_013152135.1 Chlorobiota bacterium | reverse complement strand
TTCGAGCGATAAACAACGCCTCCTCGACGTAACGCGCGAATCGTTGTTCCGGGGTATCGAGCAGGCCCGCGTCGGGAACAGGTTGCACGATATATCCTACGCGGTGCAATCGCACGTGGAAGAACACGGGTTCTCCGTTGTACGCAGCCTTGTCGGGCATGGCATCGGTCGGAACCTGCACGAGGAGCCCCAGGTTCCGAATTTCGGACGTGCTCGCACGGGAATGAAGTTGAAGGCGGGAATGACGCTGGCCATCGAACCGATGGTAAACATGGGGAAAGCGGACGTGGTTGTCGGAGATGATCACTGGACGGTGCAGACAGCGGACGGCCTGCCGTCAGCGCATTTTGAGCATACAGTGTATATTTCCAGTAATGGACCAGTGCTATTAACCAATCATTTTGTCGAGGAATATGCCTAAACAAGATGCCATCACGGTTGACGGCGTGGTAACGGATACGCTACCGAACGCCATGTTCAAAGTGCGGTTGGATAATGGACATGAAATCATCGCCCACGTGTCGGGCAAGATGCGCATGCATTTCATTCGCATACTGCAGGGCGACAAGGTCACGGTGGAGTTGTCGCCGTACGACTTGACCAAGGGACGAATTACGTATCGATACAAGTAACAGGATTACACGGAGTACATCATGAAAGTACGGGCATCGGTTAAGAAAATGTGCGATAAATGCCAGATCGTTCGCCGCAAAGGCGTGGTCCGGGTCATTTGTTCCAATCCCAAGCATAAGCAACGGCAAGGATAGCGATGTTGAATATCTTTCCGAATAATAGGTAAAAGGAGTTTCCAGTGGCACGCATTGCAGGAGTTGATTTACCCAAGAATAAGCATATTGCCATCGGGCTGACCTACATCTATGGTATCGGCAGTTCCACGGCCAAGGAAATCTGTGACGCAGCCGGCGTTGACTATTCGAAAAAGGTCAACGAACTCAATGACGACGAAGTCAGTGAGATCCGGAACATCATCCAGAACCGGTACAAGGTGGAAGGAGCCCTGCGCGGTGAGGTGCAGATGAACATCAAGCGCCTGATGGATATTGGGTGCTATCGGGGTCTTCGCCATCGGAGAGGATTGCCGGCGCGCGGACAGCGTACCAAGACCAATGCTCGGACCCGCAAGGGCAAGAGGCGCACGGTCGCGGGGAAGAAGAAGGCACCGAGAAAGTAACGCATCAGGATGTTCAAGGTACAATTGTAAGGAGTTATTGTGGCGAAACAATCACGCAAATCCAAGAAGAAGATTCAGGTCGATACAACCGGACGGGCGTATATCAAAGCGACGTTCAACAATATCATGGTCACATTGACGGACGTGTACGGCAATACGATTTCGTGGTCGAGCGCGGGGAAGATGGGATTCAGGGGGTCGCGGAAGAATACGCCGTACGCTGCCCAGATGGCAGCCGAGAACGCGGCGAAGGAAGCGTACGATCTTGGGTTGCGGAAAGTCGATGTGTATGTCAAAGGCCCCGGCTCCGGCCGCGAGGCGGCAATCCGGGCGCTTCAAACCGCGGGCCTGGATATTATTTCAATCCGTGACGTCACCCCGATTCCACATAACGGGTGCCGTCCGCCGAAGAAAAGAAGAGTATAATTCATCACGATTTGAACAGGGTTTGAATGGCACGATATCTTGACGCAAACTGCAAGCTTTGCCGGCGGGAACGCCAGAAGCTCTTTTTGAAAGGAACGAAATGTTTCACGGAGAAGTGTCCGCTGGAGCGGAGGAACTTCCCACCGGGACAACACGCGCACGCGCGCCGGACAAAGATTTCCGAGTACGGGGTTCAGCTCCGGGAAAAACAGAAAATCCGGCGGATTTACGGGGTGCTTGAGCGTCAATTCCGAAATTACTTTCAGAAGGCCAGCCGGCAGAAAGGGGTTACCGGTTCCAACTTGATCAGGTTGCTGGAGCGTCGCTTGGACAACGTCGTGTACCGTCTTGGGCTTGCTCCATCGCGGAAAACCGCGCGTCAGCTTATTATTCACCGTCATTTCACGGTAAACGGCCGCCGAGTCAATATCCCGTCCATGCTCATGAAACCGGGTGACGTCATCCAGGTCGTCGAGCAAAGCCGGTCGTTGGATATTATCCACAACTCGGTGCAGCGCGTGCGGGACACGCAGATGTACCCCTGGCTGAATCTGGACAAGGCTGCACTCAAGGGAACGTTCCTCGAGATACCTGAACGTCAGGATATTCCATTACCAGTGCATGAACAGTTGGTCATTGAGTTGTATTCGAAGTAATGCGATTGACCACGCTGATAGTATCGAACTTTGAATCTGGCATTTTAACCTCTAGATAGGAAACGTAACAGATATGACCATGAATTTGATTCAGATGCCTGACGGCATCGTCCTTGACGAGGCGAGTTATTCGACGACGTATGGCCGGTTTATAATCCAGCCCCTGGAAAAGGGCTACGGCGTGACTATCGGGAATTCTTTCCGTCGAATCCTGCTATCTTCACTTCCGGGCTCTGCAATCATCGGAGTGAAAATCGAAAATGTTCTGCACGAGTTTTCGACTATCGAAGGGGTAGTCGAAGATGTTGCTGAGATCGTTTTAAACCTGAAAGAGGTTCGCCTGAAACCAATCAACGACAAGGCGAACCGGATCGTGGTTCCGGTAAAGGGTCCGGGCGAGCTTACCTCCGCCGATATCCAGAAAGCCTCGTCCGAGTTCGAGATCCTCAATCTCGACAAGCATATCGCCACACTCAGCGAGGGAGTCGACCTCGAGATGGAATTGTGGATCGGACGCGGGAAGGGTTACGTTCCTGCGGATGAAAACACCATTCCGGATGCTCCGGTCGGGATGATTTCCATCGACGCCATTTATACGCCGATCGTGAACGTCAAGTATCTGGTCGAGAATACGCGCGTCGGTCAGAGTACGGATTACGACAAACTGACCCTGGAAATAACCACCGATGGTTCCATTACGCCGGAAGACGCTCTCACGCAGGCCGCGAGGGTCCTCATGGACCACGTTCAGCTTTTCCTCAACTTCGACATGTCGTTGAAGGAAGGCAAGCCTGAACCCGAGGAGGACAGTGAAACGGAAAAACTGAAGAAAATTCTCAACACCAGCGTGGATTCCCTTGAGCTTTCCGTGCGATCGCACAACTGTCTGAAGGCGGCGAATATCAAAACCCTGGGTGAATTGGTACGGCACCAGGAAAGTGACATGTTGAAATACAGGAATTTCGGCCGTAAATCCCTGGCCGAATTGGGTGAGATCATCGCTGCGCATGGACTCACTTGGGGTATGGATGTCGATCAATATTTAACCGAAGACGTTTCCTGAAACGTCGGACAATAGCGAGGTAACCTGTCATGCGACACAGAGTAGAAGGAAGAAAACTGAACCGCACCAGTAGTCATCGCAGGGCGTTGATGTCCGCTTTGATTACGTCGCTGATACGACATAAACGAATTAAAACCACCACCGCCAAAGCGAAGGAAACACGGCGATTCGTGGAACCGATTATCACGCGGGCGCGGGACGCCTACAAGCGGGAAAAGGAGGGTGGACCGGTCGACGTGCATGCCCGTCGCGAAGTTGCGAAAGTCATCCGCGATCGCGAGGTGCTGCGCATTCTCTTTACCGAGGTTGCGGAAGCCGTCGGCGACAGGCCGGGAGGATACGTGCGGGTTGTAAAACTCGGACGACGTCTCGGTGACGGTGCGGAAATGTCTATCATTGAGCTGGTGGATTTCAACAAGGGGCAGGATGAGAAATCGCGTCGACGCAGAGTGCAGCGTTCGAAGGAAGCCCAGGATCGGAGACGGAAACGGTCGAAAGAAGCGCTCGCGGAGAAGGATGAGACGGAAGAGGCCGTTGTCGACGAGACAGTGACGGAAGAACAGGAAAAGGCTCCCAAGCCGAAAAAAACGTCGAAGAAGAAAACTTCCGCAAAGAAAACTGGAGAAAAAACGTCCGCCAAGGAAAAAACCGAAAGCACGGGCGCCGAATCAATCGAAGCGGAAAACGAAACGGCGGAAAAAGACGCGGCGAAAACCGAGGCGAGCAAAGGAACGGAAGCAACTGCGGAAGAAAAAGCCGAAAGTACGAACGATCAAGAGAAACCAAAGGATACAAGTCCAGAGTCCTGATTTTTCCCGACATGTTGTGATTGAAGAGCCGTGGTATGCGCCACGGCTTTTTTCGTGGATGGCTGTCCGTTTCCGGCAACGGCAGATGCATCTATAGAAAAAATATTGTGAAGAGGGCAAAAGGCTTGACTATAATCTTTGGAATAAATATATTGTCGATAAAATACTCTGTTATCGTTATTCTTCGACCCATTCAACGAAACAGCCCAACCCAAAAGAAAACATACCTCTTGACAGCATAAAAGAATATTCTTATCATGCTGTATCACAATAATCGGTTCATCGAATCAATAGCCGGGTTCACCATTGAGTAAATATCCTGCCGTTTTTCGAGACATGTACTGGTACCGGCAAAACGTACCATGCATGGAAGCATGCCCCGTTCACACCGATTCCGGTCGATATGTGCAATTGATCGCGGAAGGCAAGTACAGAGACGCGTTTTTCGTTGCGCGATCTCCCAACCCGCTCGCATCCGTGTGCGGACGGATATGCTCCGCTCCCTGCGAGGATGCCTGCCGTCGCGGTACTATTGACCAGGCTGTGACAATCAGACCGTTGAAGCGCTTCGTCACCGAACGCTACGGCGCCGAATCGACCGATCCGGAAAGCTATCGTTCCTTGCTGGAGAAAGCCGAAGATGAGGGGTGCCATCGTCTCTGGCACCTGTCGGAGTTGCGTTCCCAGCAGGGAAAGGGCAATGGGCGCAAGGTTGCCGTTATTGGTTCCGGACCGTCTGGTATGGCCTGTGCGCATGATCTGGCACTATTGGGCTACGCCGTCACCGTTTTTGAAGCGCTGGATAAACTTGGCGGAATGTTGCGCTACGGCATTCCCGAATATCGTTTGCCTCGTGGCGTGATAGACCGGGAGTTTGGTTTGTTGTCCCAACTTGGTGTTACTGTACGTACAAATACGCCGTTGACGGCGGAGTACAATCTTCAATCGTTGCGGGAAGAGGGGTTTGACGCAATATTTCTCTCCGTTGGCGCTATGAAAGGGCGTGATCTCAACATCCCCGGCTACAATCTCGACGGATGCATCAAAGCGGTTGACTACCTTTTAAACATCAACAAAGGATATCGTATCGACTTGGGGGAACGAGTTGTCGTCATCGGTGGCGGCCTGGTGGCGCTCGATGCCGCGCGCACGGTTGTTCGGGATTTTTATAAGCCCATGGAGGAAATCGAGCGGTCGGCGGACGCCGTGGTTGGTCAGCCTGCTTTGGACGCGGCGAGAGGCGCGATCCGGGGTGGAGCCACGGAAGTGCACATGGTTTCCCTCGAGTCGTTCGAAGAAATGCCGGCCGCCCAGACCATCAGCGGTCAGGATGAAATCAACCAGGCCCGGGAAGAGGGAATTGCGTTTCACCCATCGTGGGGACCAAAAGCCGTGCTGGGAAAAGACCGCGTGACAGGCATCGAATTGAAGCGCTGCACAAGGGTGTTCGACGAAAACGGGCGCTTCAATCCGTTGTTCGACGAGGAAACGACCACAACTATCGAGGCGGACTCGGTGATCTTCGCTATCGGACAGCAGGTGGATCTCAGCTTTATTTCGGAGAAGGACGGGATTGAGATCACACCTGCCGGAACGATCAAGATCGATCCAGCAACGCTGGCAACTACCGCTCCCGGTGTTTTTGCGGGCGGTGACGCCGCATTCGGGCCGCGTATTGCCATCGAAGCCGTGGCCAACGGCAAGACCGCCGCCATGTCGATCCACGAATTCCTCTCCGACACGAAACCCCGTGCCACTGTCCATGTGCAGATCGAAAAGATTCCAGCAAGTGATTATGCGATGTTCGCGGATTACGATCTCGTGCCTCGAAAGCATCCTCCGACGATCGAAACGGAACGGCGTACGGGAATTGCGGAGGTGGAGCAGGTTTATGGCGAACGGGAGGCCAGGGAGCAGGCGGAACGCTGCCTGGTCTGTCACGTCGATACCATCTATGATCCCGAACTCTGTGTATTGTGCGGACGATGCAGCGAGGTATGCCCGGAGCGATGCCTGAAATTCCTCCCGCTGGAAGAGGTGGAACTTCCCGAAGACCATTGGCAGCACGCGAAGGAGCACTATGGAATCGGGGACGACGACCAACCGATGACGGTTTTGTTGAAAGATGATACCGCTTGTATCCGTTGTGGGTTGTGCGCAATGCGTTGCCCTACGGAGGCAATGACGATGGAGCGATTCAACTTTATCGAAACAGCAACATAGGAGGTGACAAGCTTGGAAAGTAAATCACGCAGATCATTCTTGACGCGGGTTATCGGTGGAGTTCTCGGGCTGGGATTTGTCAGCACGGCGTGGCCGTATGTCCGGTCGTTATTTCCGAACGTGTTGTACGAGCCTCCTCAGCGATTCAAAGCCGGTCCCCCCGGCAATTTCAGCGAAGGCACGACATTCCTCGAAGACCGGCGCGTGTTTATTTTTCGAAAAGGGAATACTTTCCACGCTATTTCCGGGGTATGCACGCACCTGGGGTGTACGGTTAAATTCGCGCCATACCAGAAACCGAAGAAACGAACGGTGCGAGGTTTGACCTATGAGGCGAAGGGAGAATTCCACTGCCCCTGTCATGGTTCCAAGTTTTATGACGAAGGTACCAACTTCGCCGGTCCTGCTCCTCGGCCTCTTTCGTGGCACCCCCTGGAAATATCCCCGGAAGATGGTCAATTGGTAGTGGACCTTTCGAAAGAAGTCTCTCGTGATTACAGACTGGTGGTTTGATATGAGTCTTGAGCCGAAATCCTCCTTCTGGAAACAACTCGTGTGGCCCTGGAAGCCGGAATCCAACCGTGAGGCGGGAAGCGCCGTCGTGCAGAATTTCCTTTTGCACTGGTTTCCGAACCGGGTATCCTTGAAGAGCTTGTCCTTTTCATACTCCATGTACCTGGGAACAATTACCTTTACGTTGTTCCTGGTTCTCACGGTTACCGGTATCTTTTTGATGTTTTTCTACACCCCTTCGGTGGAACGGGCGTACTGGTCGATGACATCGAGTTCGCCGTGAGCTTCGGCTGGTTCCTGCGGCGTGTGCATCGATTAGCCGCGCACATGATGGTGGCGATGGTGTTCCTTCACATGTTTCGCGTGTTTTATACAAATGCGTACAAGGATGGGACAACTGTTGGCAGCAAGCGCTCGTATAACTGGGTCATCGGCATTATCCTTCTGGTGTTGACGCTGTTGTTGAGTTTTACCGGCTATCTCCTCCCATGGGATCAATTAGCTTTCTGGGCGATCACCGTAGGAACGAATATTGCGTCGAACGTACCTTTCGTCGGTGAAGAAATCCGCCAGTTTCTACTGGGAGGAACCATCATCGGGCAGAACGCTCTCATCCGGTTCTACGTGCTTCACGTAGCCTTCTTGCCCCTCGCCATGTTTGGCCTTGTTTTCTGGCACATGTGGAGGATCCGGAAGTACGGAGGGCTTGCCGTGATCGAGCAAGTACGGGAAGAGACGAAAAAGCAACCGCCACAACTTCCACGGAAAACGAAGACGTACAGCGTGCTGGGAATAGCCAAGGGGGTCACCGCCCAGGTCATAGATCCGACGGTATTGAATGACGAAAATTCCGTTCCATCGTCGCCGAATCTCACCATGCGCATACTCAACGTTGTTCTTCTCACCCTGCTTGTACTGACCGTGTTGGCACTGTTTGTTCACGCGCCCCTGGAAGCGCCGGCCAATCCCGAGGTTACGCCGAATCCGGCCAAGGCCCCGTGGTATTTTCTCGGCCTTCAAGAATTGGTGGGATATTCCGCCTTCATCGGCGGTGTGCTCATCCCGTTCCTGGTGGTTGTCGGTTTGGCCATGATTCCGTTCATCGATCGCGAACAGACGCATCTCGGTATTTGGTTCACCAATTCGAGCGGGAAGCGTTGGACCTTGATCGGCCTTTTGTGGGGGCTGGTAACAACGGTTGTGTGCGTTGCCATCGGTGTGATGTTTCCCATGCGGGAAGTGTTTTCCGGGATCGAGAGCCAGTTGTTCTTTGAACTCGTGAATCCGGCGAACCTCCTGATCGTACTGTTCCTGCTCTTGTACTATGTCTCGTTCAGGAAGACAGGTTCGCATCGCATGGCGGGCATCGCCTTGTTCAGCGCTTTTGTCGTTTCGTTCATCCTTCTGACGTACGTCGGTACCGCTCTTCGAGGACCGGACTGGATGTTTTACTGGCCTTGGGAAACCTGGCCGATTCACCCCATTTCGTTCTGAGGTGACCCATGAAAAGAATCAGTGAAAAAGAGCTCTATTTTCTGTTGGCTGCGGGCGTACTTGTCTTTCTTGCCAGCATGGCGGTTATTTTCGCGGATACGTCGCCGGAGTGGAAGGATTATCAGGCGGAGTTCAGGGATATCATCGCCGAGAATTTTGGCTCGGTCGATCTCTCGACTATCCCGAGCGGTATCCAGCAGATCTGGGTCGAGGATTTGGATCGTGTCGACAGGTGCATCACGTGCCACCAGGGGATCTTGTGGAAAGGATTGGAACGCGTGGAACAGCCGTGGACGACACACCCGGATCTCAAGATCCTTGAAACGCATCCCGTGGAGAAGTATGGCTGCACGATCTGCCACGGAGGCCAGGGCTACGCCGTGACGGAATACGAGGCACATGGATTTGACAAGGACTGGGGAGAACCTCTGCTGAGTGAGATCATCGGTTCCGAATACGATCCGCGAAATCCTCCGCCCCTGTATGAAATCCGGTGCAACCTGTGCCATCGCTATGAACGTTCAACTCCCGGTGCCGACTACATCAATTACGCCAAGTCCCTGGTCCGTAAGAAAGGCTGCAAGGTGTGTCATGTCATAAACGGCAATGGCGGCAGCCTGGGACCCGACTTGACGCGGGAAGGGGACAAGTACCCCGGCAGTTTCGATTTCTCCAACTTTTCCGTGGAACTGCCTTCTGTATTCAATTGGCATTTCTATCACTTCAAATCACCCGCGTCCGTTGTCCCGAATACCATTATGCCGGACATGAATTTCCAGACAAAGGACGCCGTCGCATTGACCATGCTGGTCATGAGCTGGAAGGACCATTCCTCGTTGCCGGCCGACTATCTCCCCGGCGTGGAATTGAAAGAAGTACGCACGCCGGAGGAGATCGAGTATGACCGTAAGTTGCGCGAAGGCGACGGAGCGTTTTTCGTGGAACATAGTTGCTTCGTATGCCACAGCATCAAGGCGTTTGATATCAAGTCGCCCACGGACAAGGGACCGGATCTTTCGTACGCGCCCGACGACGTCCGCGCGCGGTTCAACAAGACGGTCGAGGAGTTCCTGTTCGAACCGACAGGCACCATGAAGATCATCCTGGGCAGCCAGATCATTCTCACGGACAAGCAGAAGTGGGAAGCGATCGAAAAGATCAACAAGGCTTATAACATAGTCAAGAACAAGGCGGATTCTCTCTCCACGTCCGAAACATCTGTTCAATAAAGTACTTCATCATCAATCAATCTTCTGGAGGATAACAGACTTATGAAGGCACATCATTACCGGAATGTCTTCGCCCTTATGCTGTTCGTTTCGAGCATGCTGCTGATCAACGGATGCGGCGATAAGGAATCGAAACGGGGCCGGGGTACGGGTACTTCAGAACAGGCGTCCGCGGCATTGGCAACGTACGTGGCCCCGGGCGACCTTGACGAGTACTACTTGTTTTATTCGGGTGGACACAGCGGGAACATATTTGTCGCCGGTGTACCGTCCATGCGTCACATCTGTACGATACCGGTTTTCACTCCCTATCCCGGGACGGGATACGGCTTCGACGAGGAATCGAAAAAGATGCTCGGTGGTTTCAAGTGGGGAGACGCGCACCACCCGGCGTTTTCGGAAACGGATGGTGAGTACGACGGCCGGTGGCTGTTTATCAATGACAATGCGAACGGTCGCGTCGCGCGTGTTGATCTGCGTGATTTCAAGACCAAGCAAATCCTGAAGATCCCGAACCTCTCCGGAAATCACGGCGCCACGTTCGTGACGGAGAATACGGAGTACGTAACCTCCGCCACGCGCATGTCGGTGCCGTTCCCGTCCGGCTCGTATGCCGACGTAACGGATTACGCGGACAAGTACAAAGGCATCCTGGTCGGTATCAAGGTGGACCCCGAAGATGGAACCATGGCCGTGGGTTGGGAAATCGTTGTTCCTCCCTTCGACTACGACCTGGGCGACGCGGGGAAAGGACCCAGCAAGGATTGGATGTTCTGGACGTGCTATAACTCCGAGCGGGAATTCATTGAAGGCGGAAAACTGGAAGTCACCGCTTCGCAGAAAGACAAGGATTTCATCGTGATGGTGAACTGGAAAGAAGCGGAGAAGGCGGCGGCATCCGGCAAGGCCAAGACGGTCAGCGGCGTCAAGGTTCTTGACCCGGCGGATTTCCCCGGCTTGGCGTACTACATTCCCCTGGCGAAATCGCCTCACGGTGTGGACGTCACCCCGGATGGCCGCTGGATTATCGGTTCGGGGAAACTTTCACCGACGACGACCGTCTTCGATTTTGAGAAGATCCAAAAGGCCATCGAATCGAAAGATTTTACCGAGACGATCGACGGCATTCCCGTGATCAACTATGCGTCGGTGCGTGAAGCGGAAATCCCGATTGGACTGGGTCCTCTCCATACACAGTTCGACGGCAAGGGCTATGCGTACACGTCGCTGTTTATCGAGAGCGCGGTCGCGAAATGGAAACTTCCTCCTTACGAAGAAGGCGCGGACATGAGCCAGTACGTCGTGGAGAAAATCCCTGTTGCTTACAACATCGGCCACTTGTGTACTGCGGAAGGCGATTCCAAGTCGCCGGACGGGAACTACCTTATCGCGCTGAACAAGCTGTCGAAGGGACGGCATCTCAGCGTGGGGCCGTCCATTCCCGAGGCCGCTCAGTTGATCGATATTTCCGGCGACAACATGAAACTCCTCTACGATGCGTTTACCGAGCCGGAACCGCATTACGCTCAGATGATCAAGGCGGACAAGATCAAGACGATCGAAGTTTACAAGAAGGACGATCCGCTGAATCCGAAGAACCCGGACGCCGTGTGGTCGAAGGAAGAGACCAAGATCGTTCGTAACGGAAACCAGGTTGAAGTATGGATGATCGTCGTTCGTTCTTTCATTGCCCCGGACGTCATCCGCGTGAACAAGGGCGATCATGTCACCATTCACATCACCAACATCGAGCAGACGCGTGACGAGCTGCACGGTTTTGCCATCAACGATTACAATATCAATATCGTGGTCGATCCGGGAGAAACCAAAACCACGTCGTTTGTTGCCGACAAGGCTGGTGTCTATGCGTACTATTGCACCAATTTCTGCAGCGCCCTGCACCAGGAAATGCAAGGCTACCTGCTGGTAAAACCGTAATTATCGGGCCGCGGACCGTACCCGCCGGGGTACGGTCCAGCGGTGTTATTGAACCATTCGATCTCTGATACAGGGGAAAGAAATGCGAGATATGTTGCGTAAATTTCGTGCGTCTTTGGATTTTCCGTTGGTAACAAAGAGCAGGCTCTCGGCTTTACTGGCTGCGCTTGTGATAATCCCCGGTTTATTCCTGCCGCTCTGGAAATTGGAATTCACTTCCACGCAGTACCCGGAAGGGTTGGAGTTGTACATCTATTCCAACAAGCTGTACGGAGGTGACGATGGGAATGACCTGACGGAAATCAACGTGCTGAACCACTATATCGGTATGGCGGAACTGCGGGAAGAGGATTTTACGGAATTCAAATGGATCCCGCTCGTGGTCAGCATCATGGTGGTCCTTACACTGCGGGCAGCAGCCATCGGAACCTTGAAAACACTGTTGGACATCCTCGTCTCTACCGTGTATTTCGGCGGGTTTTCACTTTGGAGGTTCTGGTACATGCTGCACAGCTACGGCCACAACCTCGATCCACGTGCCGCGGTCAAGGTCGCCCCGTTTACACCGCCCTTGTTTGGTACGAAAATGGTCGGCCAGTTTACGGTGACCTCGTATCCGGCCATCGGCATGTATTTCTTTATTCTCTTTGGCATTCTTGTTCTCCTGGGGATTTACTTTACGTACAAGACAGCAGTGCGCATGATGCCTGCTAAACCAGTCTGAGGTGATACTGCCGTACCGAGCGGTCCCGGTATCGATCGAATGGTGTCGTTATTCTTGCTAGCTGATAGATCTACTTGATTGTTCATATTCTCACAATGTGGAGGTATATATGAAGCGGGTTATTCCACTACTTTTTGCCTGTATGATCATGTACGGGTGCGGGGGAGACCAGGATACATCGCCGGCGGAACAGCCGGAGGGGGGAAACCAGGGAGGCGCGGTTGTTGAATACACCGTGCCGGAACCATTGCCGGTGCCCGAGCGCAAGACCCCCACTTCGGATACGGACTGGGAGGCAAAAGTCATCAACAAGGATGCGGAGGTCGTCGAGATCCTCAATATCCTTAACCCCATTGCCGCGTACATCAAGGCCGGGCTCGAGCAGTACGGAGATCGCATCAAAGACGAGTTTGTCTTTAATGATTGGGAAGATACGCAAGCCCAGCTCACTGCGGCCCTGGAGATGTATGAATCCTGCAAGAAGAGAATGAAAGCCGGTGAGTTCGACAAGAAACTGTTCCTTGACCTGGAGAACACCTGGCAGCTATTGGTGAAAACCGGTGTGGCCGGCGTGCGTACCAAGACAATGTTGGATGCCCAGTTGAAGTCCCTTTGATCGTCCGTGAAATTCGATACAACCAGGTGGAATTCGAAACCCGTTCCTGGCGGGCGTAACCGTTGCCGCCTGTTGTGTGCGTTGTTGGTGCTGGCCTGGGGCTGTTTCCAGCCCCGGGCATTATTATGTCAGCCCCGTCACGTGCAGCCGGGTCAATCCATCCAGGCCGCCATCGAGAAAGCGGGGTGGGGCGATACGATCATTGTTGCACGGGGAGAGTACAGGGAAAACCTCCGTGTGACGACGCGGGTGACCATCCTCGGGCGCGATTACCCGGAAATCCGGGGCGGTTATAACGGCCATACCATTCTCGTTACGGCTTCGGGTACGATCCTCGACGGCCTCCACGTCAGCGAGTCGGGCACCAGCTTGAGCGATGACATCGCCTGCATCAGGGTGGAAGCGGACTCCGTGGTTATCCGCAATTGCCGCATTACCAAGCCCTTGCACGGAATCTACGTCAAGGGCGGGAGCTACGTGGATATTCATGACAACCGGATCGAGGGCAGGCTCGATCTCATATCGGAGGACAGGGGCAACGGAATTCACCTGTGGAACTCACAGCATAACACCCTGTACCGCAACGAAGTCTTCCACACACGCGATGGCATCTATTTCTCGTTTACCGATTCGACCAACGTGCACCACAACTACATCCACCACGTGCGGTACGGGTTGCATTACATGTATTCGAACAACAACCGCTTTTTCAGCAACCTCTTCGAACAAAACGTGGCAGGAGCCGCCCTCATGTACTCCCAGTACATCGTGTTCCATCAGAACGTCTTTGCGCGGTGCCGGGGGTACCACGCGTATGGGCTCCTGTACCAGTCTATGGATCACACCAGCGCTTCGGATAACCTGATCATCGACAACAGCCGCGGCGTATTCCTGAACAACGCGAACTTCAGCCGTTTTACACATAACGATATCGTCGACAACGATATCGCCGTCCAGTTGTTCAGCACGGGTGAGCAGAACGTCTTCGTTGCAAACAATATTATCAATAATCTTAGCAATCTCGTCGTGGACGGGAGAAAAACGCGCATGGTATGGGCGGCGGATTCCGGCGGCAACTACTGGTCGCAGTACGACGGTTACGACCTGGACGGAGACGGCCTGGGCGATGTTCCGTTCAAGATTCAGAACGTGTTCCAGGTGATCGAAACACGCTTCCCGGAAATACGGTTCTACCTGTTCAGTCCGGCGGCGCGTATCCTGGAAATAGCCGAGCGCTCGCTCCCCGTTCTCGAGATGGGCACGGAAGCGGACCCCTTGCCGTTGATGAAGCCGGTTGACAACGCGGATGTTCCCTGGGAAAAGACCCATCACCTCTCGAGCGATTCGAGCCCGGTTCTTGCCGTTTTGTATTTCCTGGTCGGCGGGATTCCCGTACTTTTCCTGTTGAGAATAAGCCGTCGAAGACGTGGAAATTAATATGACAAGACGAAATGACGGATTGATCGTTTTTGAGAATTTCGAAAAGTGGTACGGCTCCATCCAGGCCGTGAAACCGTTGGACCTGGCCATTGACGCCGGGGAAACGTTCGCGATGCTGGGGCCGAATCCACGATCATTCGCTCCCTGGCGCGCCTGCATTTCCCCACGCGCGGCCGCATCCTGGTTAATGGCAATGATATCGCGAAAGCCTCGCGCGAGTACAACGCCATGTTCTCGTTCATGCCGCAGAGGATTTCCATTCCAGGTTACCTTACGGCACGCGAGGTGGTGACGCTGTTCGCACGCTTGCGAAACACCCCTCTTTCCCGCGTGGACGAGATACTCGAAACGGTCGCGTTGTATGACGACGCCGACCGTCTCGTCCGCGAATTCTCGGGCGGGATGGTCCAGCGCATCGGGTTGGCGGTCACTTTCGTCAGCGAGGCGGAAGTCTACCTGCTCGATGAGCCCACGCTGAACCTGGATCCGCTGGGAGTGAGGCGCCTGCGCGAGCTTATCACCGAGCTGCAAGAGAAAGGCAAGACGTTTGTATTCGCCTCGCACATCCTGGAGGCCGCTCTCCAGCTCGCCGACAGGATTGGCATCCTCGTCA